>NZ_JAQOSR010000001.1:0-181184 GCF_046718885.1 Bradyrhizobium sp. UFLA01-814
GTTCGCGCAGCGCGTAACGGAAGGCAAGCGACGACGCGCGGCCTTGCAGCGCGACTTCGGACGCAAAGCTCATGTGGTGGCAAAGCTCATGTAGTTGATTGTCCGTCGATGCGGCCGGAGCGCAGCCGCACGACGCGGTCGCAGCGCTGCGCGAGCGCGAGATCGTGCGTCACTAGCACCAGCGTCATGCCGCGCTCGGCGTGCTTGGTGAACAGCAGGTCGACGATCTGCTTGCCCGTCGTCTCGTCGAGATTCCCGGTCGGCTCGTCGGCAACGAGGATCGCGGGATCGGGCGCGAGCGCGCGCGCGATCGCGACGCGCTGCTGCTCGCCGCCGGAAAGTTGCGTCGGATAGTGATGCAGGCGCTCGCCGAGCCCGACCGATTGCAGCTCCTGCGCGGCGCGCGCGGCCGCATCGGGATTGCCGGCGAGTTCGAGCGGCACCGCGACATTCTCCAGCGCCGTCATGGTCGGGATCAGATGGAACGACTGGAAGACGATGCCGACCTGGCGGCCGCGGAAGCGCGCCAGCGCATCTTCATCGAGGGCATTGAACGAGGTGCCGTTGACGACCACTTCTCCACTGTCAGGACGTTCGAGCCCCGCCATCACCATCAGCAAGGTCGACTTGCCCGAGCCCGACGGGCCGATCAGGCCGATGGCCTCACCCGCCGCCACACGAAGGCTGATATCTTTGAGGATATGGACCCGTGCCGCGCCGGTGCCGAGCGAGAGATTGACGTTCCTGACGGCAATGGTGTCCGGCTCGACGTCGGTCAGTGAAGAGGATTCGATGAGACTGTCCATGGTTCGGTCATATGGCACTTCCGCGGCTGCGGTCGAGGGCCGGTTGAGAATCTTCGTGCACATACTCGTGTTGCTTATGGGCTTGATGACGGCGGCCAGCGCGCAGACGCCAGGACTGGAGAATGGCCGGGACAAAGGCCCGGCGAAGCCGATCAAGATGGTGGTTCTGGGCGATTCCCTGAGCGCTGGGTACGGCCTCCCGGGTCCGGCGGCGTTCCCGATCCGGCTGCAAAAGGCGTTGGAAGCCAAGGGGATAAAGGTCGAGATGAGCAATGCCGGGGTGTCCGGCGACACCGCCTCGGGCGGCCGCGAGCGGCTCGACTGGTCGGTGCCTGATGGAACCGATGCCGTGATTGTCGAGCTCGGCGCCAACGATGCCTTGCGCGGCATCGATCCCGCCGTCACGCGTGCCGCGCTCTCCGACATCATCACAAAGTTGCAGGCGCGCAAGATCGCCGTGCTCTTGTGCGGCATGCTCGCGCCACCGAACTATGGCAGTGAGTATGCAGCGAAGTTCAACGCGATCTATCCGGATCTCTCGAAGGCCCTTGGCGTGCCGCTCTATCCGTTCTTCCTCGATGGCGTGGCCGCCGACGCGAAGCTCAACCAGGCCGACGGCATGCACCCGACGGCAGCAGGTGTGGACATCGTTGTGAAAAATATCCTGCCCACAGTGGAGGCATTTCTCGGCGCAATATCAGGGCAACGCAGCTGAAACGCAGGCAGCGAGCCGGGTTGTGTCCGTAGGTTTACGAGCTGTTAACGGGTCATGCTTCGCAGAGTCACATATCTCGGGTACAAATAGGCATCGGTGATTCGTCACCGGGCTGTTACAGGGTGCGGGCTCCCAAAACCCGCGCCAAGCATCGAGGATTAATGCGATGCCGCGTCTGTTCACTGGACTGGAAATTCCGGCCGAGATCGGCCAGACACTTTCCAATTTGCGTGGCGGCCTTCCCGGCGCACGCTGGATCGATCCCGAAAATTATCACGTCACTCTGCGCTTCATCGGCGACATCGATGGCCTCTGGGCCAACGAGATCGCGACGATGCTGTTTCGGGTGAACCGAAAACCGTTCGAGGTCAAATTGCAGGGCCTGTCGAGCTTCGGCGGACGCAAGCCGCGCGCGGTGGTTGCCGCCGTCGAGCCCAGTCGGCCGCTGATCGAACTGCAGGCCGAGCTCGAGCGGATGATGCAGCGGATGGGGCTCGATCCCGAGGGCAGAAAATTCACGCCACATATCACGCTCGCGCGTTTGCATGACGCTTCGAGCCAGGACGTCGCGGATTATCTGTCGGTGCGCGGCTACTTCCCTAGCCGCAGCTTCATGGCGGACCGCTTCGTGCTGTTCTCGTCGCGCGCGTCGACAGGCGGCGGCCCCTATGTGGTCGAGGATTCCTACGCGCTCTGCGCGTGAGCCTCTTCACCTCGCCCCGCTTGCGGGGAGAGGTCGGATCGCATCGAAGATGCGATCCGGGTGAGGGGGTACAGGTCCGTCGATAGAGCGCGTCGGGTGGTGAGAGCCCCTCACCCCAGCCCTCTCCCCGAAAGAGCGGGGTGAGGGAGAGGAAAGTGCATAGCCACTGGCACAATTCACGGCTTGCAATTTGCCGCGCACTAGGGCCGTAAGGTGGGCTCATGCTGTCCACCTCGCCCAGTTCCTTTCTCGAACTCTACAAATCCCTGGTCGCCTCCGGCGCGATCGAGGCCGATCCCGCGCAAGCCCGCGCCGCCGAGGCGTTCGGCGCGCTGGATGAGCGGCTCGCGAGCTACAAGCCGCAGCGCAAGCAAGGCCTGTTCGGGCGGCTGTTCGGCGGCGACAAGGACGACAAGCCGCCGCGCGGGCTCTACGTCCACGGCGAGGTCGGTCGCGGCAAGACCATGCTGATGGATCTGTTCTTCCAGCAGAGCCCGGTCGAGCACAAGCGCCGCGCGCACTTCCACGAATTCATGGCCGAGGCGCATGAGCGCATCTACGGCTACCGTCAGCAGATCGCGCGCGGCGAGATCGTGGACGGCGACGTGATCGCACTCACCGCGCAGGCAATCTTCGACGAAGCCTGGCTGCTCTGCTTCGACGAATTTCACGTCACCGACATCGCCGATGCGATGATCCTCGGCCGGCTGTTCGCAAAGCTGTTCGATCTCGGCACCGTGGTGGTCGCGACCTCGAACGTTGCGCCTGACGATCTCTACAAGGGCGGTCTCAATCGCGCTCTGTTCCTGCCGTTCATCGCGCAGATCTCCGACCACATGGACGTGCTGCGGCTCGATGCGCGCACCGACTTCCGGCTGGAGAAACTCGTCGGCGTCAAGATGTGGCTGGTGCCCGCGGATGACGCGGCCGATGCCGCGCTCAACGCGGCCTGGCGCAAGATGACCGGCAATGCCCCGTGCAAGGCGCGCCTCATTCCGATCAAGGGACGTATCCTGAACGTGCCCTGCTCGGCGCACGGCGTCGCGCGCTTCAGCTTCATGGACATCTGCGAGAAGCCGCTGGCCGCGTCCGACTATCTCAGGCTCGCGCACGACTACCATACGATCCTGATCGACCACATTCCGGTGATGGACTACGCCGAGCGCAATGCCGCCAAGCGCTTCATCTCGCTGATCGACACGCTCTATGACAATGCCGTGAAGCTGATGGCCTCGGCCGAGGCCGATCCGGTGTCGCTTTACCTTGCGACCGAAGGCGTCGAGGCGATGGAGTTCAGGCGCACGTCCTCGCGCCTGATCGAGATGAGCTCGGAATCCTACCTGGCGCTGCCGCACGGCCGGAAGGACTCCTCGGCGAGCGGCGCGTCGACCGGCCTGGTCGAGACCTGAAATTCAGCCTCGAAATTCCGTCTTGCGCGCGGTCCGGTTCGGAGCAACTTTTCGTGTCTCCGGGGCGGATGTTGCTGGCATGCCTGATCGAATTCCAGGCAGGGCTCGCAATCGGGCAGGCCGCGACTTGAATGGATCAATCGAAAGGGATAACCACCCTTGCAACCGACTTCCCTCCCTCCCGTACACAGTTCAAAGGACTGATTTCCCATGGCACGCGACAAGATTGCTCTGATTGGCTCCGGACAGATCGGCGGAACGCTGGCGCACCTCGTCGGCCTCAAGGAACTCGGAGACGTCGTGCTGTTCGATATTGCCGAGGGCGTGCCGCAGGGCAAAGCACTCGACATCGCGCAGTCGTCGCCGGTCGACGGTTTCGATTCCAATCTGGTCGGCGCCAATTCCTATGAAGCTCTCGACGGCGCCAAGGTCTGCATCGTCACCGCCGGCGTGCCGCGCAAGCCCGGCATGAGCCGCGACGATCTCCTCTCCATCAACCTCAAGGTCATGGAGCAGGTCGGCGCCGGCATCAAGAAGTACGCGCCCGACGCGTTCGTCATCTGCATCACCAACCCGCTCGACGCCATGGTGTGGGCGCTGCAGAAGGCCTCGGGCCTGCCGCACAAGAAGGTGGTCGGCATGGCGGGCGTGCTCGACTCCGCGCGTTTCCGCTATTTCCTGGCCGACGAATTCAACGTCTCGGTCGAGGACGTCACCGCCTTCGTGCTCGGCGGCCATGGCGACACCATGGTGCCGCTGACCCGCTACTCGACTGTCGCCGGCATTCCGCTGCCCGACCTCGTCAAGATGGGCTGGACCTCGCAGACGCGCATCGATGAGATCGTCGATCGCACCCGCAACGGCGGCGCCGAGATCGTCAACCTGCTCAAGACCGGCTCCGCGTTCTACGCGCCGGCTGCGTCCGCGATCGCGATGGCCGAGAGCTATTTGAAGGACAAGAAGCGCGTGCTGCCCTGCGCCGCCTATCTCAACGGCGAGTACGGCGTGAAGGACATGTATGTCGGCGTGCCGGTCGTGGTCGGCGCCAAGGGTGTCGAGCGCATCGTCGAGATCGAACTGGCGGGCAAGGACCGCGAGGCTTTCGACAAGTCGGTCGGTGCGGTGCAGGGCCTGGTCGACGCCTGCAAGAAGATCGCGCCCGATCTGCTCGGCAAGTAATCTCGAATGGCAATGACCCGATAGGCGGTTTCAATCGTCTATCGGGTGCAAGGCGATGAAATTCCGGCGGATTTTTTAGTTGCGCGAGCTTTGGTATATGGTATGCCAGTCTCAAGGCTGACGTAAAAGGTCGCCGCACGAGGGTTTGGGAGCGTCTTTCCATGAATATCCACGAATACCAGGCCAAGGCTTTGCTGCATGAATTCGGCGTGCCGATCTCGCGCGGCGTGCCGGTGCTGAAGCCGGAAGAGGCCGACGCGGCGGCCAAGCAGCTGCCCGGCCCGATCTGGGTGGTGAAGAGCCAGATCCATGCCGGCGGCCGCGGCAAGGGCAAGTTCAAGGAAGCATCGGCCGGCGACAAGGGCGGCGTCCGCATCGCCAAGTCGGCCGCCGAGGTCGGCGAATTCGCCAAGCAGATGCTCGGCGCGACGCTGGTCACGGTGCAGACCGGTCCGCACGGCAAGCAGGTCAATCGCCTCTACATCGAGGAAGGCTCCGACATCGACAAGGAGTTCTACCTCTCGATCCTGGTCAATCGCGAGACCTCCGAAATCTCCTTCGTGGTGTCGACCGAAGGCGGCGTGAATATCGAAGAGGTCGCGCATTCGACCCCGGAAAAGATCGTCTCGTTCTCGGTCGATCCCGCGACCGGCATCATGCCGCATCACGGCCGCACGGTTGCCAAGGCGCTGAAGCTGACCGGCGATCTCGCCAAGCAGGCCGAGAAGCTGACCGGCCAGCTCTATGCCGCCTTCGCCGCCAAGGACATGGCGATGCTCGAGATCAATCCGCTCGTCGTCACCAAGCAGGGCCAGCTGCGCGTGCTCGACGCCAAGGTGTCGTTCGACAGCAACGCGCTCTATCGTCATCCGGACGTGGTCGCGCTGCGCGACGAGACCGAGGAAGACGCCAAGGAGATCGAGGCGTCGAAATACGACCTCAACTACGTCGCGCTCGACGGCACGATCGGCTGCATGGTCAACGGCGCCGGCCTCGCCATGGCGACCATGGACATCATCAAGCTGTACGGCATGGAGCCGGCGAACTTCCTCGACGTCGGCGGCGGCGCCAGCGTGGAGAAGGTCGCGGCCGCGTTCAAGATCATCACCGCCGATCCGAACGTGAAGGGCATCCTGGTCAACATCTTCGGCGGCATCATGAAGTGCGACGTGATCGCCGAGGGCGTGGTCGCCGCGGTGAAGCAGGTCGGCCTCAAGGTGCCGCTGGTGGTGCGCCTCGAAGGCACCAATGTCGAGCAGGGCAAGAAGATCATCCGCGAGAGCGGCCTCAACGTCCTGCCCGCCGACAACCTCGATGACGCTGCACAGAAGATCGTGAAAGCCGTCAAGGGAGGCTAACGATGGCCGATCATCTCGACGCTCCGACACCGCTGGACGAACACCGCAAGCTCGCGGCGTTTGCGGGCGAGTGGAGCGGCGAAGAGATGGTCTATCCGTCGCGCTGGACCGCGGGCGGTCCGGCCACCTCGCACGTCGTTGCGCGCATCGCGCTCAACGGCTTCTACCTGATCCAGGACAGCGTGCAGACTCGCGACGGCAAGGAGAGCTTCGCCACCCACGGCGTGTTCACCTACGACCGCGACGATCGGGCCTACAAATTGTTCTGGCACGACTCGCTCGGCTACTACCCGCCGTCACCGGCGTCCGGTGGCTGGGCGGGCAAGTCGCTGATCCTGGTGCGCGGCTCGCTGCGCGGCAATGCCCGTCACGTCTACGAGGTCGTCGACGACGACACCTACAACATGAAAATCCAGTTCTCGCCTGACGCGGAAGGGTGGGCCGACGTGCTCACCGGCGTGTACCGGCGTGTTCACTGAACCCCTTCACTGATCGTCTCGCGAAAGCATCTCGAACCATGTCCATTCTGATCGACAAGAACACCAAGGTCATCTGCCAGGGCTTCACCGGCAAGAACGGCACGTTCCATTCGGAAGCGGCGATCGCTTACGGCACCAAGATGGTCGGCGGCGTGGCGCCCGGCAAAGGCGGCTCGACCCATCTCAACCTGCCGGTGTTCGACACCGTCGCCGAAGCGCGCGAGAAGACCGGCGCCGACGCCAGCGTGGTCTATGTTCCGCCGCCGGGCGCGGCGGACGCGATCTGCGAGGCGATCGACGCGGAGATCCCGCTGATCGTCTGCATCACCGAGGGCATCCCGGTGCTCGACATGGTGCGCGTGAAGCGCTCGCTGTCGGGCTCGAAGTCGCGGCTGATCGGGCCGAACTGCCCCGGCGTGATGACCGCCGGCGAATGCAAGATCGGCATCATGCCGGCCAACATCTTCAAGCCCGGCTCGGTCGGCATCGTCTCCCGCTCCGGCACCCTGACCTATGAGGCGGTGTTCCAGACCACCCAGGAGGGCCTCGGCCAGACCACCGCGGTCGGCATCGGCGGCGACCCGGTCAAGGGCACCGAGTTCATCGACATGCTCGAGATGTTCCTGGCCGACGAGAAGACCAAGTCGATCGTGATGATCGGCGAAATCGGCGGCTCCGCCGAGGAAGACGCCGCCCAGTTCCTCAAGGACGAGGCCAAGCGCGGCCGCAAGAAACCGATGGTCGGCTTCATTGCCGGTGTCACCGCACCTCCCGGCCGCCGCATGGGCCATGCCGGCGCGATCATCTCGGGCGGCAAGGGCGACGCCGGTTCCAAGACCGCGGCGATGGAAGCCGCCGGCATCAGGGTGTCGCCGTCGCCGGCGCGCCTCGGGCACACGCTCGCGGAGATGCTGAAGTAACCGCCGTCCGGCGAAGTTCCCTTCGAGATTTGGCGTGTTTCGGGCGGGTTCTCCTTGGGGAACCCGCTTTTTTATTGCGTTTTGTCGCCAGAATACCAATCAATAAGAAATGAAAATAAATTCATTTCTTAGTTCTTTTAGGCAGGAATATCTGTCCTAGATAGGGTAAAGGGTATCAATCCAGCCGGCGCACTTCCAGACCGGCATCAGCGCCGTCTCCTACGCGCGAACCGAAAAAATCACCAGGACTGCCCATGTCTCGCCAAGACGCGAACGCCGCTTTTGCACTCTCATCATTCCTGCAGGGCACCAACGCCGCCTACATCGACGACCTCTACGCCCGCTACGAGCAGGACCCGTCGTCGGTCGACGCCGAATGGCAGGATTTCTTCAAAAGCCTGAAGGACGCCCCGGCCGACGTCCAGAAGAACGCCGAGGGCGCCTCGTGGGGCCGCGACAACTGGCCGGTGACGCCGCGCGACGAGCTGACCTCCGCGCTCGACGGCAACTGGGCCCAGGTCGAGAAGGCGGTCGGCACCAAGCTCGCGGCCAAGGCGCAGGCCAAGGGCGCCGAGCTGTCCGATGCCGACGTCCATCAGGCCACCCGCGATTCGGTTCGCGCGCTGATGCTGATCCGCGCCTACCGCATGCGCGGCCATTTCCATGCCAAGCTCGATCCGCTCGGCATCGAGGCGCCGCGCGACCGCGAGGAGCTCGATCCGCGCTCCTACGGCTTCACCGAGGCGGACTTCGATCGCAAGATCTTCCTCGACCACGTGCTCGGCCTCGAATACGGCACGCTGCGCGAGATCGTGCAGATCTGCGAACGCACCTACTGCCAGACGCTCGGCGTCGAGTTCATGCATATCTCCAACGCCGCGCAGAAGGCGTGGATCCAGGAGCGCATCGAGGGGCCGGACAAGGAGATCTCGTTCACGCCCGAGGGACGCCGCGCGATCCTCAACAAGCTGATCGAGGCGGACGGCTTCGAGAAGTTCTGCGACACCAAGTTCACCGGCACCAAGCGCTTCGGCCTCGACGGCGGTGAATCGCTGATTCCGGCGCTCGAGCAGATCATCAAGCGCGGCGGCAATCTCGGCGTAAAGGAGATCGTGGTCGGCATGCCGCATCGCGGCCGCCTCAACGTGCTGACCCAGGTGATGGGCAAGCCGCACCGCGCGCTGTTTCATGAATTCAAGGGCGGTTCGGCCAATCCGGATTCGGTCGAAGGCTCCGGCGACGTCAAGTATCACCTCGGCGCCTCCTCGGACCGCGAGTTCGACGGCAACAACATCCATCTGTCGCTGACCGCAAATCCGTCGCATCTGGAAATCGTCGATCCGGTCGTGATGGGGAAGGTGCGCGCCAAGCAGGACCAGCACGGCGATCCGCCGGATATGCGCATCTCCGTCCTGCCGCTTTTGATGCATGGCGACGCGGCCTTCGCGGGCCAGGGCGTGGTGGCGGAATGCTTCAGCCTGTCGGATCTGAAGGGCTACCGCACCGGCGGCTCGCTGCACTTCATCGTCAACAACCAGATCGGCTTCACCACCTATCCGCGCTACTCGCGCTCGTCGCCCTATCCGTCCGACGTGGCGAAGATGATCGATGCGCCGATCTTCCACGTGAATGGCGACGATCCGGAGGCCGTGGTGTTCGCGGCCAAGGTCGCGATCGAATTCCGGCAGAAATTCCACAAGCCGGTCGTCATCGACATGTTCTGCTACCGGCGCCACGGCCACAACGAGGGCGACGAGCCGGCGTTCACCCAGCCGGTGATGTACAAGAAGATCGCTTCTCACCCGTCAACGCTGGAGATCTACGCCAAGCGGCTGGTCGCTGACGGCGTGTTGACCGAGGGCGAGGTCGAGAAGGCCAAGGCCGACTGGCGCGCGCGGCTCGACGCCGAGCTCGAAGCCGGCGCCGGCTACAAGCCGAACAAGGCCGACTGGCTCGACGGCAAGTGGGCGGGCTTCAAGATCGCGGACCAGGAAGAGGACGCCCGCCGCGGCGTCACCGGCGTCGACCTTACGGTGCTCAAGGACATCGGCCGCAAGATCACCAAGGTGCCGGACGGTTTCCGCGTCCACCGCACCATCCAGCGCTTCCTCGACAATCGCGCCAAGGCGATCGACAGCGGTGTCGGGATCGACTGGGCCACCGGTGAGGCGCTGGCGTTCTGCACGCTACTGCAGGAAGGCCATCATGTGCGCCTGTCCGGGCAGGATTCCGAGCGCGGCACCTTCTCGCAGCGCCATTCGGTGCTGATCGACCAGGAGGACGAGAGCCGCTACACGCCGTTCAACCATCTCGGCGGCGAAGACACCGGCCACTACGAGGTCATCAACTCGCTGCTGTCGGAAGAGGCGGTGCTCGGCTTCGAATACGGTTACTCGCTGGCCGAGCCGAACGCGCTGGCGCTCTGGGAAGCGCAGTTCGGCGACTTCGCCAACGGCGCGCAGGTGGTGTTCGACCAGTTCATCTCGTCGGGCGAACGCAAGTGGCTGCGCATGTCGGGCCTCGTCTGCCTGCTGCCGCACGGCTACGAAGGGCAGGGACCGGAGCACTCCTCCGCGCGCCTCGAGCGTTACCTGCAGATGTGCGCCGAAGACAACATGCAGGTGGTCAATCCGACCACGCCGGCGAACTACTTCCACGTGCTGCGGCGCCAGCTGCATCGCGAAATCCGCAAGCCGCTGATCCTGATGACGCCGAAGTCGCTGCTGCGCCACAAGCGCGCGGTGTCGCAGCTCGAGGAGCTCGGCAAGAACGCCACGTTCCACCGCATCCTGTACGATGACGCGCAGATGCTGCCGGACGAGAAGATCAAGCTGGTGCCGGACGACAAGATCCGCCGCGTCGTGCTGTGCTCCGGCAAGGTCTACTACGATCTCTACGAGGAGCGTGAGAAGCGCGACATCGACGACATCTATCTGATGCGCGTCGAGCAGCTCTATCCGGTGCCGCTGAAGGCGCTGGTGCAGGAGCTCGGCCGCTTCAAGAACGCCGAAGTGGTCTGGTGCCAGGAGGAGCCGCGCAATATGGGCTCCTGGCACTTCATCGAGCCCTATCTGGAATGGGTGCTCAACCAGATCCACGCGCCCAACAGGCGTCCGCGCTATGCCGGCCGTCCGGCATCGGCGGCAACCGCGACTGGCCTAATGTCGAAACATCTGGCGCAGCTCAAGGCGCTGCTCGACGACGCACTGAACTAACGACCTTCACTGAAGCCATGCCCCGCCTTGTGCAATTGCGCACTGGAGCGGGGCATCCGGTATCCGCGTCATCCAGCAGGAGTGCTGTCGTCACGGAGTACCGGATCGCTCGCTTTGGCGGGCGGTGGTGGACCGTTACACGACCGCAAATTTTGCGACCGCAGGGTTATCGAGGAAAAGACCATGACTGAAATTCGCGTTCCAACGCTCGGCGAATCCGTGACCGAGGCCACGATCGGCCGCTGGTTCAAGAAGGCCGGTGAAGCCGTCGCGGTGGACGAGCCGTTGGTGGAGCTGGAGACCGACAAGGTCACGATCGAGGTGCCCGCGCCGGTCGCCGGCACGCTCGGCGAGATCATCGCCAATGACGGCGAGACCGTCGCCGTCGGCGCGCTGCTCGGCCAGATCAATGACGGCGCGGCTGCGGCCAAGCCCGCTGCCGCCGCTGCTGCTGCTCCCGCCAAGGCCGCCGCGCCGGCGCCCGCTGCTGCGCCGGCTGCTGCCGCCGCGAAGGCGCCGCCGGCGGATGCGCCGCTGGCACCCTCGGTCCGCAAGCTGTCGGCCGAAAGCGGCATCGATGCGTCCACCGTTCCGGGTTCGGGCAAGGACGGCCGCGTGACCAAGGGCGACATGCTGGCCGCGATCGAGAAGGCCGCCTCGGCGCCGACCCCGGTCAACCAGCCGGCCGCCGCCGTGCAGGTTCGTGCGCCGTCGCCGGCCGACGATGCCGCGCGCGAGGAGCGTGTGAAGATGACCCGGCTGCGCCAGACCATCGCGCGCCGCCTCAAGGACGTGCAGAACACCGCCGCGATGCTGACCACCTTCAACGAGGTCGACATGACCGAGGTGATGAAGCTGCGCGCTCTCTACAAGGACACGTTCGAGAAGAAGCACGGCTCGAAGCTCGGCTTCATGGGCTTCTTCACCAAGGCCGTCGTGCAGGGGCTGAAGGACATTCCGGCGGTCAACGCTGAAATCGACGGCTCTGACCTGATCTACAAGAACTACTATCACATCGGCGTTGCGGTCGGCACCGACCGCGGCCTCGTGGTGCCTGTGGTGCGCGACTGCGACCACAAGTCGATCGCCGAGATCGAGAAGTCGATCGCCGACTACGGCCGCCGCGCCCGTGACGGCCAGCTCAAGATCGACGAGATGCAGGGCGGCACCTTCACCATCACCAATGGCGGCATCTACGGTTCGCTGATGTCGACGCCGATCCTGAATGCGCCGCAGTCCGGCATCCTCGGCATGCACAAGATCCAGGAGCGGCCGATGGTCGTCGGCGGCAAGATCGAGGTTCGCCCGATGATGTATCTGGCGCTGTCCTATGATCACCGCGTCATCGACGGCAAGGAAGCGGTCACCTTCCTGGTGCGCGTCAAGGAGAGCCTGGAGGATCCGGCCCGCCTGGTGCTGGACCTCTAAGGTCGTATCGCGCGCGGCGTCCGATCGGGCGCCGCGATCTGTTGGGTGCTCACATTTGGGGATCAAAGTGACGGATAAGGTCGTTGTCATCACCGGCGGCAGCCGCGGCATCGGCCGCGCCACCGCGCTCGCTGCCGCCGCGCGCGGCTATCGCATCGTGGTCGGCTATGCATCCAACAAGACCGCGGCGGACGAGGTCGTCGCCGCGATCGAGGCCAAAAACGGCAAGGCGATCGCGGTGAAATGCGATGTCGGCAGCGAGCAGGACATCCTGGCGCTGTTCAAGGCGGCCGACAGCTTCGGCACGCTCGGCGCGCTCGTCAACAATGCCGGCATTGTCGGCAAGAGCGGCGTGCGTGTCGACGAGATGTCGGCCGAGCGTATCCAGCAGATGATGGCGGTGAATGTCACCGGCAGCATCCTGTGCGCGCGCGAGGCGGTGAAGCGCATGTCGACCAAGCACGGCGGCAAGGGCGGTGTCATCGTCAACCTGTCCTCGGTCGCGGCGAAACTCGGTGCTCCCAACACCTATGTCGACTATGCCGCGTCCAAGGGCGCGATCGACTCCTTCACGATCGGCCTCGGCTATGAAGTCGCGAATGAAGGCATCCGCGTCGCCGGCATCCGGCCCGGACTGATCGACACCGACATTCACGCTGCGGGCGGCGAGCCCGATCGCGCGCACCGGCTTGCCCATATGGTGCCGATGAAGCGTGTCGGCACGGCCGATGAAATCGCCAACGCCATCGTCTGGCTGATCTCGGACGAGGCTTCCTATGTCACCAGCGCGATCCTCGACGTGTCGGGCGGTCGCTAGCACACGATCAAGAGCGGGCGGCGGTCTGCCGACACGATCGCGCCCGCGTAATTGTCACAGAGCTTAGCTACAGGACCTTCTATCATGGCTTCTTACGATCTCGTCGTCATCGGCACCGGCCCGGGCGGATATGTCTGCGCGATCCGCGCGGCGCAACTCGGCATGAAGGTCGCCGTCGTCGAGAAGGACGCGACGCTGGGCGGCACCTGCCTCAATGTCGGCTGCATGCCGTCGAAGGCGCTGCTGCACGCCTCCGAGATGTTCGAGGAAGCCGCGCACTCCTTCGCCAAGATGGGCGTCAGCGTCTCGGCGCCGAAGCTCGATCTGCCCTCGATGATGAATTTCAAGCAGCAGGGCATCGACGGCAACGTCAAGGGCGTCGAGTTCTTGATGAAGAAGAACAAGATCGACGTGCTCAAGGGGACCGGCAAGATCCTCGGTGCTGGCAAGGTCGAGGTCTCCGGCGGCGGCAAGTCCGAGACCGTCGAGACCAGGAACATCGTGATCGCCACCGGCTCCGATATCGCCCGCCTGAAGGGCATCGACATCGACGAGAAGCGCATCGTGTCGTCGACCGGCGCGCTGTCGCTGGAGAAGGTGCCGGAGAAATTGTTGATCATCGGCGCGGGGGTGATCGGCCTCGAGCTTGGCTCGGTCTGGCGGCGTCTCGGTGCGGACGTCATGGTCGTGGAATTCCTCGACCGCATCCTGCCCGGCATGGATGGCGAGGTGGCAAAGCAATTTCAGCGCATGCTCGAGAAGCAGGGCTTCGTCTTCAAGCTCGGCGCCAAGGTCACCGCGGTCGATACCTCCGGCAAGACGCTGCAGGTCAAGGTCGAGCCGGCCGCCGGCGGCGCTGCGGAAACTATCGAAGCCGACGTCGCGCTCGTCTGCATCGGCCGCGTGCCCTACACCGAGGGCCTCGGGCTGAAGGAGGCCGGCGTCGCGCTCGACAATCGCGGCCGCGTCGAGATCGACGCGCACTTCTCGACCAACGTGAAGGGCATCTATGCGATCGGCGACGTCGTGGCCGGGCCGATGCTCGCGCACAAGGCGGAAGACGAAGGCGTTGCTTGCGCGGAGATCATCGCGGGCCAGGCCGGCCACGTGAACTACGACGTCATCCCAGGTGTTGTGTATACCACGCCGGAAGTGTCGTCGGTCGGCAAGACCGAGGAAGACCTCAAGCAGGCTGGCGTCGCATACACCGTCGGCAAATTCCCGTTCACGGCGAACGGCCGGTCCAAGGTCAATCAGACCACCGATGGCTTCGTGAAAATTCTCGCAGATGCGAAGACGGATCGGGTGCTTGGCGTCCACATCGTCGGCCGCGAAGCCGGCGAAATGATCCATGAAGCCTGCGTTCTGATGGAATTCGGCGGATCGGCCGAGGATCTGGCACGCACCTGCCACGCGCACCCGACCCGTTCGGAGGCGATCAAGGAAGCCGCGCTTGCGGTGGGCAAGCGCGCCATCCATATGTGATGATCGAACGTCCGGCGTCAGCCGGGTTGAGATCATAGCGATGCTGCGCCGCCTGCTTCAGCCGTTCTGGGTCCTGCTTGCGATCGTCTTCCTGGTCGAGGCTTGGCTATGGGACCACCTCGAGCCGATCGTGGCGCGGGTGGTCGCGTGGATTCCGCTCCGCGCGCTCAAGCAATGGCTTGCCGACCGGGTCGATTCGCTGTCGCCGGCGATGACGCTGATCGTCTTCGTCGTGCCGGTCATCCCGCTGTTTCCGCTCAAGCTGATCGGGCTCTGGCTGCTGGCGAACCAATACTGGTTCAGTGCGGTCTCGCTGATCCTGTTCGCCAAGTTCGTCGGTGTCGGCGTGACGGCCTTCCTGTTCGACGTGACGCGGCCGAAACTGCTGGAGATGCCCTGGTTCGAGGCGCTCTATAATTTCGTGATGGCACTGCGGGCCAAGGCCACCGCGCTGGTCGAGCCGATCAAGCGACGCATTCGCGAGATGATCCGTGGCGACGGCGAGGGCTGGGCGGCCCGCACGCTGCGCGTGATCGCGCGCTTCCGCAAAAGCGTGCATCAGACCAGCAAGCCTCTTTGATCAAAACTTTCTATTCCGTCATCCTGAGGAGCGCGTAGCGCGTCTCGAAGGATGCACGGCCCGGCCGGTGGCCGTCGATCCTTCGAGACGCGCGCAAGGGCGCGCTCCTCAGGATGACGGTTCGAAAGCGGCGCGCTGCACTCAATGCAGATGAAGCAAGTGCGGCTGGAACAGGCCGAGCGCCGTCATCACGATGCCGGCGAGCGTCACCAGGCCGGACACCCAGGCCAGCGCGAGGATGCCCGTGATGATGGTCGCCGATGCCAGCACGATGGCGATCTGGAACGCAGCAGAGGCAAGCTCGAAATGATGATATTTCGCGGTGGCCTCGTCGCGCTCATGCTCGGCGTGCTTGGCGCGTTCGGAGAGCTGCTCTGAACCCTCGCCGGTTTCCGGCTCTGAGCGGTAGCGCGCCGCGGTCTTCTGCCAGTCGTCGATCTGCTTCTGCAGCGCAGCCCTGGCCGCCTCGTCGGTGGTGGTCGCGAGGTTCAGCTTGCCCTGTTCGGCCGCGGTCTGCACCGCGGTCCGGCGGATGCTCTTGGCCTGGAAGAAGGCCCACAGGTTGGAGGCCTCGACATTCTTGCTGATCGATTCGGTCTGGGCGCCCTTGCCGAGCGTTTCCGACAGCGCCAGGCACAGGGCGATCACGGCGATCAGGAGCGCGATCTTCTTGTTCTCGCCCGAAGCATGCTCGGCATGCTCCGCGTGCTCCATACTTTCATGTGCGCTCATGATTCCCCTCCAGATGCGACTGCGCCACGATTGCCGAATGCGGTGCACAAGGCAAGGGGCGGGCGGCTTGGAGTAGCCGTCTGAAGATGAACGGCGCATGACGGCGGGCCAAAGCTCGCGCTTTATTTTGAATCCAGACCTGGGTGCTCAGCCGCGCGGATGCGCGGAGCGATAGACTTCGAGCAGGCGCTCGCTGTCGATGCCGGTGTAGATCTGCGTGGTCGACAGCGATGCGTGGCCGAGCAATTCCTGGATCGCGCGCAGATCGCCGCCACGGCTGAGCAGATGCGTGGCGAAGGAGTGCCGCAGCGCATGCGGCGTTGCGCTGTCGGGCAGGCCGAGCGCGCCGCGCAGCCGTTCCATGGTGAGCTGGATGATGCGCGGGCTCAAGGGGCCGCCGCGCGCGCCGACGAACATCGGCCCCGCGGGGCTGAGCTGATGCGGGCAGATCGCCGCATAGTCCGCGATCAATTGCAGCACGTTCTGCAGCACCGGCACCATGCGGGTCTTGTTGCCCTTGCCGGTCACCACGAGCACGTCGCCTTCGCCGGGCTTCGGCACGTCGCGGCGCTTCAGCCCCAGTGCCTCGGAGATGCGCAGGCCCGAACCATAGAGCAGCGCCATGACGGCGGCGTCACGCACCAGGATCCAGGTCTCGCGGGTCTCGTCCGCGCGCTCGTCGGCATCGGCAAAGCGTTTCGCTGCTTCCATGTGAATCGGCTTCGGCAGGCTCTTCGCCACCTTGGGCGCGCGGATCGCCGAGAGCGCGCCGACTTTGCCCTTGCCTTCGCGTTCCAGGAAGCGTCCGAACGAGCGCAGGCCCGCCAGTGCCCGCATCAGCGATCGCCCGCCGATCTCCTCGGTTCGGCGCATCGCCATGAAGGCGCGCACATCGCTTGCCTCGAGCGCGGAGAATGCCTTAAGCGTCACCCGCGCGCCCCAGTGCCCGGCCAGGAAGGCGAGGCATTGGCGCACGTCGCGGGCATAGGCCTCGAGCGTCTTCGGCGACAGCCGCCGCTCGGCACGCAGATGCGACAGCCAGCGCGTCATCTCCTGCGTGACCGATGCGTCGGCGCAGTCGAGTTCGAGCGGTGGGATGGGCTGATCGGTCCGGGCCATCTCTTAAGGGCTATTGGCGCTGCGATTCTCCTGATTATATCGCACTGCCTTCGTTTACCGATCGCTAAGACCGCAAGGCGGTGCTAGCCCGGTGCAACGTTCGGACTCCAAGGCTCTGATTCAATGGACCATACCACGCGCCCCGGCCCAGCCTCCGCATCGACGACTCGTGTCGTCGACGTGCTGGTGCCTGTCGCGCTGAACCAGACCTATTCCTACCGCGTTCCGCGCGGCATGGAGCTTGTGCCGGGCGACGTGATCGGCGTTCCGCTCGGGCCGCGCGAGGTCGTTGCGGTGGTGTGGGCGGAAAACGCCAATCCGGATCCGCGGCTGCACAACCGGCTCAAGGACGTCAGCGAGAAGCTCGATGTCCCGCCGCTGAAGCCGGAGCTGCGCCAGCTGGTCGACTGGGTCTCCAATTACACTTTGTCGGCACGCGGCATGGTGCTGCGGATGACGCTGCGGATGGGTGACAATCTCGGGCCGGAGCGGACGCGGCTCGGCGTGCGGCTGGTCGGCGAGCCGCCGCGGCGCCTGACGCCGGCGCGCCGGCGGGTGATCGAGGTGCTGTCGGACCGGTTGCTGCACGGCAAGTCGGAGGCGGCGCGGGAGGCCGGCGTCAGTTCCGGCGTGATCGACGGCCTGGTCGACGAAGGCACTCTCACGGTCGAGGCGATGCCGCCGCCGGCACCGCCGCCCGTTCCGGATCCCTCCTACGCGCAGCCGGATTTTTCGCGCGAGCAGCGCAGTGCCGTCGACGTGATGCGGACGCTGGCTGCGAGCGGCAGCTTTCACGTCGCGCTGCTCGACGGCGTCACCGGTTCCGGCAAGACCGAAGTCTATTTCGAGGCGATCGCCGAAAATATCCGTCGCGGCAAGCAGACGCTGATCCTGATGCCGGAGATCGCGCTGACCGGCCAGTTCCTCGACCGTTTCGCGCAGCGCTTCGGCGTGCGGCCACTGGAATGGCATTCGGAGCTGACGCCGCGCACGCGCGCGCGCAACTGGGCCGCGATCGCCGAGGGCAAGGCGCCGGTCGTGGTCGGCGCCCGCTCCGCGCTGTTCCTGCCCTATGCCGATCTCGGCCTCATCATCGTCGATGAGGAGCACGACCAGGCCTACAAGCAGGACGACGGCGCGCATTATCACGCCCGCGACATGGCGGTGGTCCGCGCCCATATCGCCAGGATCCCGATCGTGCTGGCCTCAGCCACGCCGTCGGTCGAGAGCGAGGTCAATGCGCGCAAGGGGCGCTACCAGCGCGTGGCGCTGCCGTCGCGGTTCGGCGGTCAGCACATGCCGCATATCGAGGCGATCGACATGCGCCGCGCGCCGCCGCCGCGCGGCCGCTTCATTTCGCCGGTGCTGGCCGAGCAAATTCGCCATGCGATCGAGCGCCGCGAGCAGGCGCTGCTGTTCCTCAACCGCCGCGGTTACGCGCCGCTGACGCTGTGCCGCGCCTGCGGCCACCGCTTCGCCTGCACGATCTGCGATGCGTGGCTGGTCGATCACCGGTTCCGGCAGCGGCTGGTCTGTCATCACTGCGGCTTCTCGATGCCGCGCCCGAATATCTGCCCGCATTGCGCGGCCGAGGAATCGCTGGCCGCGGTCGGTCCCGGCGTCGAGCGCCTGCAGGAAGAGGCCGCCCACATCTTCCCCGAGGCACGGACGATGGTGCTGTCGAGCGATCTCATCACCTCGATCGAGACCATGCGAAGCGAGCTCAACGAGATCGCCGAGGGCCGCGTCGACATCATCATCGGCACCCAGCTGGTGGCGAAGGGCCACAACTTCCCGCGGCTCAATCTGGTCGGCGTCATCGATGCCGATCTCGGCCTGAGCAACGGCGATCCGCGCGCCGCCGAGCGGACGTTCCAGCTGCTGAACCAGGTGGTCGGCCGCGCCGGCCGCGAGCAGGGCCGCGGCGTCGGCTTTCTGCAGACCCACCAGCCCGAGCATCCCGTGATCAAGGCCCTGATCGCCAATGATCGCGAGGCGTTCTATGCCAGCGAGATCGAGATTCGTGAGCGCACCGGCTACCCGCCGTTCGGCCGGCTGGCGAGCCTGATCGTCTCCGCCGGCGACCGTCCGACAGCGGAAGGTTTTGCCCGCAAGCTCGCCGCGGTGGCGCCGCTCGATGAGCGGATCCAGGTGCTCGGGCCCGCGGAGGCGCCGCTCGCCGTCATCAAGGGCCGCTACCGCTTCCGCCTGCTGGTGAAGTCGCTGCGCAATGTCGACCTGTCGCAATATCTGCGCGAATGGCTGGCGGCGGGTCCGAAGACCAAGGGCAATCTGAAGCTCGAGGTCGACGTCGATCCGCAGAGCTTTTTGTAGTTTCACCACCGTCATTCCGGGATGGTCCGCAGGACCAGACCCGGAATCTCGAGATTCCGGGTTCGTCGCTTCGCTCCGCCCCGGAATGACGAGGGAGAGGTGGCAAAAGAAAAAGCCTGCCGTCATTTGCGACGGCAGGCCTTTTTGGCGCGAAGCAGGCCTCGCGGCCGTTACGCAACGCAACGCTTACTGAACGCGCTTACGAGACGACCTCGGCGGTGACACGGCCGACGCCGGCACCGGTCAGGCCGATGGCGCGGGCTGCGCCGGTGGAGAGGTCGAGCACGCGGCCGCGGATGAACGGGCCACGATCGTTGATGGTGACGACGACGCTGCGGCCGCCATGGGTGACGCGGAGCTTGGTGCCGAACGGCAGCGAGCGGTGGGCGGCGGTCATGGCGTTCTGGTTGAAGCGCTGGCCGGAAGCGGTGCGGCTGCCCGACTCATTGCCGTAGAAGGAGGCCATCCCCGAGAACGAGTGGCCGCCGGACGGCTGGATCGATGCATTGGCGTCGCGCCAGGACGAGCCTTCGGCGCGGACGTGGTGATGATGGTGGTGGTGGCGATGATGGTGGTGCCGGGACTTCGCGGACGCCTCGGTCACGCTGCCCCCGACCAGAATAGTTGCGGCTACAAAAGCAAGCGCCGTGCGCGAGCGGGTTACATTGCCCGCCGCCTTCTTGATATTCAGCATTGATAAGACCCTCAGACAGTATTGCCGCTAACACGGCAAGTGGAACCCCCGTCCCTTCGTTGACCAAGGCCGTTTGGTTTCCCAATGAGGCACGAATTGGGCAGTAAATCCGGATTATCTCGTGCTGAAATATCTTGTTACCGCCTTGGGGTAGTCGGTCGAGGTTCCGTAATCTTGCTATTTAACCAATTTTTAACGAGCAATATACTTGCCAATACTGATTATCGAGGCGACGGTAAGTTTTCGGTAAGTAATCGCCAAATGAAACCGCAGCCTGCCCGGAGTTCCCTGCGCGCTCGGCCATAGGCCTATGCAAATTTCGATGGAACAAAATCGCGGCGGCGCGAATCGCACCCGGTGCGCCGAATTTCCGCGCGCCAAATTTTCCCGATTTGGCCGCCGGCTGCGGTCGCCAAAAAGCGCATGCGACAAGGCGGCACTCACGATGCCGTCATGTTGCACCTGCGCGATTGCTATGTTAGCAAAGCCGCGATTTTAACGGTCCCGGCACGTCCTGTGCCGGTCGAAAATCGAAGTCCCGCTTGAATTCCAAGGGCTTGGATCGCTAGGCGCTGCTTTGGTGGCGACGGTTTTTCCCTTGCGAATTTGACAGCAAAAAAGAGCGAGCTCGTGGCTGCTGAAGATCCGTCCGTTTCGGGAGTGTCCGGTCGTTACGCAACGGCCCTGTTCGAGTTGGCGCGCGACGAGCAATCCGTCGATCAAGTCCGGGCCGACCTCGACAAGTTCGAGGCCATGCTCAACGAGAGTGCCGATCTCAAGCGCCTCGTCCGCAGCCCGGTGTTCGCCGCCGACGCCCAGCTGAAGGCACTGACCGCGGTGCTCGACAAGGCCGGCATCGCCGGCACGTCGGCCAAATTCCTCAAGGTGCTCACCGCCAATCGCCGGCTGTTCGCCGTTGCCGATGTGATCCGCGCCTATCGCGCGCTGGTGGCGAAGTTCAAGGGCGAGGCGACTGCGGAAGTCACCGTCGCCGAGCAGCTCAGTGACAAGAATCTCGACGCGCTGAAGGCCGCACTGAAATCAGTGACGGGCAAGGACGTCGCGCTCAACGTGAAGGTCGATCCCTCCATTATTGGTGGCCTGGTGGTCAAGCTCGGCAGCCGCATGGTGGATAGTTCGCTTCGCACCAAACTCAATTCGATCAAGAACGCGATGAAAGAGGCAGGCTGATGGACATCCGCGCCGCAGAAATTTCTGCGATCCTCAAGGACCAGATCAAGAATTTCGGCCAGGAAGCCGAGGTCACCGAAGTTGGCCAGGTGCTGTCGGTCGGTGACGGTATCGCCCGCGTCTACGGTCTCGACAACGTTCAGGCCGGTGAAATGGTCGAGTTCGAGAACGGTACGCGCGGCATGGCGCTCAACCTCGAAACCGACAACGTCGGTATCGTGATTTTCGGCGCCGACCGCGAGATCAAGGAAGGCCAGACCGTCAAGCGCACCCGCGCGATCGTGGACGCGCCGGTCGGCAAGGGCCTGCTCGGCCGCGTCGTCGACGCGCTCGGCAACCCGATCGACGGCAAGGGTCCGATCCAGGCCACCGAACGCAAGCGCGTCGACGTCAAGGCGCCCGGCATCATTCCGCGCAAGTCGGTGAACGAGCCGATGGCCACCGGCCTCAAGGCGATCGATGCGCTGATCCCGATCGGCCGCGGCCAGCGTGAGCTGATCATCGGCGACCGTCAGACCGGCAAGACCGCGATCGCGCTCGACACCATCCTGAACCAGAAGCCGCTCAACGCCCAGCCGGACGAGAACCTCAAGCTGTATTGCGTCTACGTCGCGATCGGCCAGAAGCGCTCCACCGTCGCGCAGTTCGTGAAAGTGCTCGAAGAGCAGGGCGCGCTGGAATACTCGATCATCGTCGCGGCCACCGCGTCCGATCCGGCGCCGATGCAGTACATCGCGCCGTTCACCGCCTGCACCATGGGCGAATACTTCCGCGACAACGGCATGCACGCCGTGATCATCTATGACGACTTGTCGAAGCAGGCCGTCGCCTATCGCCAGATGTCGCTGCTGCTGCGCCGTCCGCCGGGCCGCGAAGCCTATCCGGGCGACGTGTTCTACCTGCATTCCCGCCTGCTCGAGCGCGCCGCCAAGCTCAACAAGGAGCATGGCTTGGGCTCGCTGACGGCGCTGCCGGTCATCGAAACCCAGGCCAACGACGTGTCGGCCTACATTCCGACCAACGTGATCTCGATCACTGACGGCCAGATCTTCCTGGAAACCGACCTGTTCTTCCAGGGCATCCGTCCCGCCGTGAACGTCGGTCTGTCGGTGTCGCGCGTCGGTTCGTCGGCGCAGACCAAGGCGACCAAGAAGGTCGCCGGCAAGATCAAGGGCGAGCTCGCGCAGTACCGCGAAATGGCGGCGTTCGCGCAGTTCGGCTCGGACCTCGACGCCTCGACCCAGCGCCTGCTCAACCGCGGCTCGCGCCTGACCGAACTTCTGAAGCAGCCGCAATTCTCGCCGCTGAAGATGGAAGAGCAGGTCTGCGTGATCTGGGCCGGCACCAACGGCTATCTCGATCCGCTGCCGCTCAACAAGGTGAAGGCGTTCGAGGACGGCCTGCTGTCGCTGTTGCGCGGCAAGAACGCCGACATCCTCGATGCGATCCGCACCAGCCGCGATCTGTCCGACGACACCGCCGCCAAGCTCAAGACGGCCGTCGAGGGCTTCGCCAAGACCTTTGCATAACGAATGGGGCGTCGCCCGGCTCGCCGCCGGGCGTGACGAACGGAGGCTTGCGATCTGACCGTTGTGGTCGGATCGCCGGGGTGAACGAAGAATGGCGTCACTAAAAGACATGCGGGTCCGCATCGCCTCGACCAAGGCGACGCAGAAGATCACCAAGGCCATGCAGATGGTCGCAGCCTCGAAGCTGCGTCGCGCGCAGAACGCCGCCGAAGCGGCGCGGCCCTATGCCACCAAGATGGATGCGGTGATTTCCAACATCGCCGCGGCTGCCAACGGCACGCCCGGCGCGCCGGCGCTGCTTGCCGGCACCGGCAACGATCAGGTGCACCTGCTTCTGGTCTGCACCGGCGAGCGCGGCCTGTCCGGCGCGTTCAATTCCGCCATCGTGCGCCTGGCGCGCGAGCGGGCGAACGCGCTGCTCGCGCAGGGCAAGGAAGTCAAATTCTTCTGCGTCGGCCGCAAGGGCTACGAGCAGCTGCGGCGGACGTTCGAGAAGCGCATCGTCGAGCACCTCGACCTGCGTTCGGTGCGCCAGATCGGCTTCGCCAATGCCGAGGACATCGCCAACAAGGTGCTGGCGCGGTTCGAGGCCGGCGAGTTCGATGTCTGCACATTGTTCTACTCGCGCTTCCAGTCGGTGATCGCGCAGATTCCGACCGCGCAGCAGATCATCCCGCTGGAGGTGACTGCACCCGCGGCAAATGCGGCGCCCTCCACGTCCTACGAATACGAGCCTGAAGAGGACCAGATCCTCGGCAGCCTGTTGCCGCGCAACCTCGCGGTGCAGATCTTCCGCGCGCTGCTCGAGAACAACGCCTCGTTCTATGGCGCGCAGATGAGCGCGATGGACAGCGCGACCCGCAATGCCGGCGAGATGATTCGCAAGCAAACCCTGATTTACAACAGAACCCGTCAGGCCCAGATCACGAAGGAGCTGATCGAGATCATCTCCGGCGCTGAGGCGGTCTAACGCAGATTTCGAAGGAGAACAGTCCATGGCTACAGCAGCCAACCAGATCGGTCGCGTTACCCAGGTCACGGGCGCCGTGGTCGACGTGCAGTTCGAAGGCCACCTTCCGGCGATTCTGAACGCGCTCGAGACCAAGAACGGCGGCAACCGCCTGGTGCTCGAAGTCGCGCAGCATCTCGGCGAATCGACCGTCCGCACCATCGCGATGGACATCACCGAGGGCCTCGTGCGCGGCCAGGAAGTGACCGACACCGGCGAACCGATCCGGGTGCCGGTCGGCGAAGGCACGCTGGGCCGCATCATCAACGTCATCGGCGAGCCGATCGATGAAGCCGGCCCGATCAAGTCCGACGGCCTGCGCGCCATCCATCAGGAAGCGCCGACCTATACCGACCAGTCGACCGAAGCCGAAATTCTCGTCACCGGCATCAAGGTCGTCGATCTTCTTGCTCCGTACGCGAAGGGCGGCAAGATCGGTCTGTTCGGCGGCGCCGGCGTCGGCAAGACCGTGCTGATTCAGGAGCTGATCAACAACGTCGCGAAGGCGCACGGCGGTTACTCCGTGTTCGCCGGCGTCGGCGAGCGCACCCGCGAGGGCAACGACCTCTATCACGAGTTCATCGAATCGAAGGTCAACGCCGATCCGCACAATCCGGATCCGAGCGTGAAGTCGAAGTGCGCACTGGTGTTCGGCCAGATGAACGAACCGCCGGGCGCCCGCGCCCGCGTCGGTCTGACCGGTCTGACCGTCGCCGAGCACTTCCGCGACCAGGGCCAGGACGTGCTGTTCTTCGTCGACAACATCTTCCGCTTCACCCAGGCGGGCTCGGAAGTGTCGGCGCTGCTCGGTCGTATTCCTTCGGCGGTGGGTTATCAGCCGACGCTCGCGACCGACATGGGCGCGCTGCAGGAGCGCATCACCACCACCCAGAAGGGCTCGATCACCTCGGTGCAGGCGATCTACGTGCCGGCCGACGACTTGACCGACCCGGCGCCCGCCACCTCGTTCGCGCACTTGGACGCCACAACGGTGCTGTCGCGCGCGATCTCGGAAAAGGGCATCTATCCGGCGGTGGACCCGCTCGACTCGACCTCGCGCATGCTGTCAGCGCTCGTCGTCGGTGACGAGCACTACAACACCGCGCGTATGGTCCAGCAGATCCTGCAACGCTACAAGTCGCTGCAGGACATCATCGCCATTCTCGGCATGGACGAACTGTCGGAAGAGGACAAGCTGACGGTGGCCCGCGCCCGCAAGGTCGAGCGCTTCCTGTCGCAGCCGTTCCACGTCGCCGAAGTCTTCACCGGCTCGCCCGGCAAGTTCGTCGACCTCGCCGACACCATCAAGGGCTTCCGCGATCTCTGCCAGGGCAAGTACGACCATCTGCCGGAAGCGGCGTTCTACATGGTCGGCACCATCGAAGAAGCCGTCGAGAAGGGCAAGAAGCTGGCGGCTGAAGCCGCCTAAAGCTTTGGGATGTCGTCATCGCCGGACTTGATCCGGCGATCCATCGCACGCGAAGTATTTTGACTGATGGACCCGCGGGTCGAGCCCGCGGGTGAGCGCGCAAAGAACGGAAAGACCATGGCCACCTTCCACTTCGATCTCGTCTCTCCCGAAAAGCTCGCCTTCTCCGGCGAGGTCGATCAGGTTGACGTCCCCGGCGTGGAGGGTGATTTCGGTGTGCTCGCCGGACACGCTCCGGTCATCGCCACGGTTCGTCCGGGCATCCTGACGATCACGGCGGCCGGCAAGCGCGAGAAGGTGATCGTGCTCGGCGGCCTCGCCGAGGTCTCGGACAAGGGCCTCACCGTGCTCGCCGACGTCGCGACCGCGCTTGCGGACATCGATCGCGCGAAGTTCGCCGAGACGATCAACGAGATGCAGGAGAAGCTCGCCGAGAAGGAGGGCTCCGAGCTCGACCACGCGATCGAGCGGCTCGACCACTTCAAGAGCATCCAGCAAGAGCTCAACACGACGGCTATGCACTAGGGCGCGGTTGCTGACCGGCGATCGCGCCTTTGCGTCGAGTGAGCCGACCCCCTTAGTGGAATAGCTCACGTTTTTTTCGATCACGCCTGCAAAGGCTTGAATAATTCAACGCTCGCCACGCCCTGGCGAGCGTTCAATGCTTATTGCGCGCGGGATCGTCTGGCGGCATTCTCCCCGGCATATCTGGGTTCCGGGGCTGGTATTCATGAAGCGCAGGTCGCAGCGATCCTCGCGGCCGATATTGCAGGTCAGAGCCGATTGGTTGCCGACGATGAGGAAGAGACGCTGCGGCGGCTCGCCTCTTCTCGACAAGTCGGCATCCTCGCGGTCGGCCCGAACGAACGACCTGCAATTTGTGAAGCAGTTTACAGCAGTGATCGTGCACAAATGACAAGCTGTAGCGCGATGACGATTTGGCCCGACCGCATCGCGATTTCATTCCTGACATAACGGACAAGCTGCCGTGCTGACTTTCTCCACCGATGCTCTCCGCCCGCAGGACCGTTTCGAGCACTGGTGCGAGGTGCGGGGCAAGAGCCTGTTCGGGGTCACGATCGAACTCGAGCGCGACAAGAGGGCCGATTTCCGTGGGCGCTTCTCCGCGACGCCGGTGGGCAGTGCCGTGCTGGCGCAAATGTCGGCCTCCTCCTACCGCGTCAGCCGGACCGCATCCGACATCGCGCGCGTTCCGAGCAACAGCCTGCATCTCGCCTGGCAGGTGCGCGGCCCCGGCCATATGAATATCGGCCGCGATCGCGTCCAGTTTGTGCGCAACGGCGACCTGGTGTTCGGCCATTCCAATCTTCCGTTTGCCTCGACGCCCGAACGGACCGATGGCTTTGACTTCTTCAGCCTCAAGATCCCGGCCACCGACGAGCTCGTGCTCGGCGCGCGGATCGAGGACGCGCCGCCGGTCGCGCTGGCGCGCGATGCGAGCCTGACCCGGCTTGTCGGCGCCATGTTCCGCTCGATGACGCGAGATCTCGCGCAAGCCGGTCAGTACGCCGGCGATGTTGCGCATATGGTACGCTTGGCGCTGCTCGCGCGCGGCCGCGTGCGGCCACGCCAGGACGAAATCCGTGCCGCGCTGCATGCGGGCTACCTGCATGCCGCCCGCGAAATTCTGCTCCGCGACCTGCATCGCGCCTCGCTCACGCCGGCCGCGGTCGCCGCCGAGCTCGGCATCTCGCTGCGGCAATTGCATGCGCTGTTCGAGCCGACCGGCCTGTCCTTTGCGCGGACGCTGACGGCGGCAAGGTTGAAGGCGGCGAGGCGTGCGCTCTACGCCATACAGGAGCGCAGCATCGACGAGATCGCGTTCTCGTACGGCTTCGACAGCATCGCGACCTTCTATCGCGTCTTCCGTTCGACCTACGGCATGACGCCGGGCGACGCGCGGTGCATTCCGCCGCAGGATCAGCCGGCGAATTCCGAGAACCGGGTCGCGACCGCGCGATAGACATCGCGGCGGAACGGCACCACGAGATCGGCAACGCGGTCGAGGCGCTCCCAGCGCCATCGATCGAATTCAGCCGGCTGGCCGTTGCGCGGCGTCAACGGATCGATCTCCTCGTCGCGTCCGGTGAAGCGGAGCGCAAACCATTTCTGCCGCTGGCCGCGGAATTTGGCCAGCCGGTGCGATACCGGCCCGTCATAGGCGGGGAATTCGTAGGTCATCCAGTCGGTCTCGCCGAGATAGTCGGCGTTGACCGCCCCGGTCTCCTCCCACAATTCGCGCATCACGGCCTGGCGGGGATCCTCGCCGGCGTCGATGCCGCCTTGCGGCATCTGCCATTCGAGGCCGGGCAGCACGATCTCCGGACCGTCGTCCTTGATCCGGTGGCCGATCAGCACGCGTCCGTCGGCGTTGAACAGCGCGATGCCCACATTGGGGCGATAGGGCTTATCTGATGACATCTCGGTGGCTACGTCGCGCGTCTACCTGGCCGGCTACTTGGCTGCGAGACCGGCAAATTCCTTCACGACGCGCTCATAGACCGGACGCTTGAACGGCACAATCAGCTCCGGCAGATTCTTCATCGGCTCCCAGCGCCAGGTGATGAACTCGGCCTTGTGGCCGCCGCCCGGATTGGCGACGTTGATCTCGTTCTCATCGCCGGTGAAGCGCAGCGCGAACCACTTTTGCCGCTGTCCGCGATAGCGGCCCTTCCAGGCGCGGCCCGCGACGGTGCGCGGGATATCGTAGATCAGCCAGTCCGAGACCTCGCCGAGCTTCTCCACGGACTTGATGCTGGTCTCCTCATAGAGCTCGCGCCGCGCGGCCTGAAACGTATCCTCGCCGGGATCGACGCCGCCTTGCGGCATCTGCCAGACATGCGCGTCGTCGACATGCTCGATGCCGCCCGCGCGGCGTCCGATGAAGACCAGCCCTGCTGTATTCAGCAGCATGATGCCGACGCAGGTTCGATAGGGCAGGTCTTCATAACGTGCCATGCTGCCGCTACCTCGCACAGTTCCGGCGCCGCCCGACCCGGCCCCCCGGCAAGGTCTCGAGCAACACCAACGGATTGATCTTTAGCCCGATTTTGATTTCAGCATCGCCGTTGTCAATGGCACAAGCATAATGCCCTTGGAGTCCAGTGTCTTGAGCCAGGCGCCGAGCCGCTCGATCGAGACCGGCAACGCCGAGGCGACGCCCACCGCCGTGCCGCGTTCCTTCGCGATCGTTTCCAGCTTGACCAGCGCGCGGTCGATTTCCGCCGACGTCGGCACCGCGTCGATGGCGAAATCGGCCTTGGCGAACGGCAACGACTGGCCCGCGGAAAGGTTCTGCGCAACGCTACGCGGGGTGGAACCGTCGTCGAAATAGCTCAGGCCGCGCTTGGCCGCTTCGCGCACGATGGGCTGCATCGCGGGATCGGCCGCGACGAACCGGCCTCCCATGAAATTGGCGATCCCGGCATAGCCTTGCAGACGGCTCAGGTGCCAATAGAAGCGGTCGAGGTTCTGCTCGCTGCTCAGCGTGGTCAGCAGGGTTTGCGGCCCGGGATCGTTGTCGGGATAGTCGAACGGCTCCATCGGGATCTGCAGCAGGATCTCGTGGCGCTGGCCCCTCGCGCGTTCCGCAAGCTTGCCCGGATCGGAGCCATAGGGCGTGAAGGCCAGCGTCACCGCCGGCGGCAGCTTCATGATGGCGTCGGTGGTCTTGGCGGCGCCGACGCCGAGGCCCGCGACCACGATGGCGACCACGGGCATGCGGGCGGCCTTGGCGCGGTCAGCCTCGGCCGCGTAGACCGTAAACGGCTTCAGGCCGTCGGCGACCACCGGGATCATGCCATAGCGTGACTTTTCCAGCAGGCGCGGATCGATGCCGGTCATCGCGAGTGGCGGCGTATCGCCATCGGCCTTGTCGGCCGGATCGCCGGCGCCGATCACCACGTCCTGGCGCTTGCCGCTGGAGCCGTCGATGATGGTGACGGTTCTCGCGTCGCTGGCTGCGGCCGGCGCCTTGGCGGCGGATTTGGCCGCCGGTTCGGCCGCCGCCTGGGCAGCCGGAGCGTGCTTGTCGTCAGCGGCGGCGGGCGGGGGATTGCGGAGCGTGACACGGGCAATCGGTTCGCCGCCGAGCGGGTTGTCGTTGAACAGCGCGATGCCGACAAAGCCGACCAGCACGAGCCCGAGCAGCACGGCGAGCGCCTGCATCGCCGTGAAGGGCAGGCGAAACCGGCGCGTCCTGCCCACGGTCTTCTGCCCAAGCGGCGTGCTCAGTTCGTCGGCCGCCTCTGCCATGACCCTCCCCGAATCAACAGCGCGAACGATAGCACGATGCGGTGCATTCCCGCGCGCCGGCCTCCCCGTCAAAGCACGGTTACGGGTGGACACACCGAAAGCAGAAAGGGCGGCCCGAAGGCCGCCCTGTTCGCCGAATCGATCGGATTAAATCAGTTCGCGGCCTTGTTGCCCGGCTTGTCGACCGCGGCCTTGTCGCGCGCAGCCTCCGGCGCCGCTGGCGCGCTCGAGGTCGACTTGATGCCGTGCAGCAGGTCGTCGGCCATCTTCAGCGCCTTGTCGTCCTTGGCGTCCGGCGGGACGTAGGACTGCGAGCCGGTCTTCTCGTCGCCGTCGTTCTTCAGATGGCCGCGCAGCGAGGCTTCGCCCTTGGTGTCGGTGCGCGCCTTCAGCTCTTCCGGCACGTCCTGCAGCACCTCGATATCGGGCACGATGCCCTTGGCCTGGATCGACTTGCCCGACGGCGTGTAGTAGCGCGCGGTGGTCAGGCGCAGCGCGCCATTGCCCGAGCCGAGCGGGATGATGGTCTGCACCGAGCCCTTGCCGAACGAACGGGTGCCGACCAGCGTCGCCCGCTTGTGGTCCTGCAGCGCGCCGGCGACGATTTCGGAGGCCGACGCCGAGCCGCCGTTGATCAGCACGATCACCGGCTTGCCCTTGGTCAGGTCGCCCGGGTGGGCGGCGCGGCGCTGGGTTTCCTCGGCATTGCGTCCGCGGGTCGAGACGATCTCGCCACGCTCCAGGAAGGAGTCGGACACCGTGACCGCCTCTTCGAGCAGGCCGCCCGGGTTGTTGCGAAGATCGATGACGTAGCCCTTCAGCTTGTCGCCGATCTGACCCTGCAGATTGGTGATCTCCTTCTTCAGGCCTTCGGTGGTCTGCTCGTTGAAGGTGGTGATGCGGATATAGGCGATGTCATCGGCCTCGACGCGCGCACGCACCGAGCGGACGCGGATGTTGTCGCGCACCAGCGTGACGTCGATCGGATTGTCCTGGCCCTTGCGGATGATCTTGAGCTTGATCTTGGTGTTGACCGGACCGCGCATCTTCTCGACGGCCTGGTTCAAGGTCAGGCCCTGCACGGCCTCGTCGTCGAGGTTCGTGATGATGTCGTTGGCCATGATGCCGGCCTTCGAGGCCGGGGTGTCGTCGATCGGCGAGACCACCTTGATCAGGCCGTCTTCCATCGTAACTTCGATGCCGAGGCCGCCGAACTCGCCGCGGGTCTGCACCTGCATGTCGCGGAAGCTCTTGGCGTCCATGTAGCTCGAGTGCGGGTCGAGGCCGGACAGCATGCCGGAGATCGCGGATTCGACCAGCTTGCTGTCATCGGGCTTCTCGACATAGTCGCTGCGCACCCGCTCGAACACGTCGCCGAACAGATTGAGCTGGCGATAGGTGTCCGACGTCGCGGCACGCGCGCTCGATCCCATCAGCACAGCGCGGGGCTGCGTGACGAAAAGCGTCAGGGCCGCGCCGGTGGCGGCGCTAAGGAGAATTACCGAAGTCTTGCGCATCATCCGCGAACCTTTTCGCCTTCATTTGCGGCCCACCATGGACCTGGATCGATTGGAGTGCCGTCTTTCCGGAACTCGACATAGAGCACTGGCTGGCTCGCATTGGTGGCGAGAATGGATGCAACTTGGGACGTCGACCCCATGGTCGCAACCGGCTCCCCCGTAAGTACAAACTGGCCGATGTTTACCGAAATACGCTCCATCCCGGCGATCAGGACATGATACCCGCCCCCGGCATTGAGGATCAAGAGTTGTCCATAGCTGCGGAAAGGACCAGCGTAAACAACCCAGCCGTCACACGGGGTTGTGACCTGCGCGCCCGGCTTGGCTGCCAAAGAAATGCCTTTTTGTACGCCCCCCGCGCCGTCGGAACCGCCAAATTCGCGAATCTTGGTGCCATTCACGGGATAGGAGAACAGGCCTTTGGCCGAGGCGAAAGCGACCGCCGGGCTCATGCGGGCCGGGTCCTTCAGCGCCCCCAGATTCGGCTTGCCGTTAACCGTCGCCGGCGCTCCCTGGAGGCTGGCCGTGGCGGCGGCCTTGGCTGCGCTCTTGAGGTCCTGCTCCATCTTGGCGATCAGGCTCTGCAGATTGTCGGCCTGCTTCGACAGCGCGATGGCGCGGGCGCCTTCGGCCTCCATGTCCTTTTCGGCCGCGCTCTGCTGCCGCTGCCGTTCGTCGACCAGCGCCGCCAGCCGGGTCTGGTCTTCCCTCAGCTTGTCGCGGTCGGCCGCAAGCGCATCGCGTTCGGTCGAGATGGTCTTGCGCAGCGCCACCAGTTCGCCGAGATCGGCCGCAAGCTTCTCGGCGCGGACGCGCAACTCCGGCACCACGGCGCCGAGCAGCATCGCGGTGCGTAGCGATTGCAGCGCGTCCTCGGGCCGCACCAGCAGCGCCGGCGGCGTGCGCCGCCCGGCGCGCTGCAGCGCGGCCAGCACCTCGATCACCTCGGAGCGGCGTGAATCGAGCGAGGCGCGGATTTCGCGCTCACGGCCGTCGAGCGGCTGCAGGCGGGCCTCGGCGTCCGCGGTCCGGGTCTCGACGCCGCGCACCTGGCCGGCAATGTCGATCAGCTGCTGATTGAGCTTGCTGCGGTCCTGGCCGATCGCGGCGATATCGGCCTTCAGCTTCTCCTGCAGCTCGGTCGCCTTGCGCTGCTGCTCGCGCGCGGCCTCGAGTTCCTGCTCGCGCTGCTTGATCGCGTCGGGCGATGTCTCTGCTGTCGCGGCCTGCTGTGCGGGCGGCGCGGGCTGTTGTGCGGGTGGTGTCGCTTGCGCATGCGCCGCGGCCAGCGGATAGGCGGCGAACATCGCGATCGACAGCGGCAGCGATGCCGGCAGCCAGCGGCGGCGCGCGGTGCCGACATGCGAAGCCGAATACGAAGCTGTGTCCCGCTTGTGCTGCATTCGCGTGAGTTCAGCGCTTTCGACTGTCCGTCACCACGCCTTACGCGCGATGATAGGGGTGGCCGGCCAAAATGGTCGCGGCGCGATAAATCTGTTCCAAAAGCATGACGCGGACCATTTGATGCGGCCAGGTCGCGGAGCCGAATGCAATTCGCAACAAAGCCTTGCGCTGCAATTCAGGCGAAAGTCCGTCCGCGCCGCCGATCACGAAGACAGTATGTGCTGTTCCCTCGTCGCGCCAGCGGCCGAGCTGCTGGGCAAAGCTCGCGCTATCGATGCTCTTGCCGCGTTCGTCGAGCGCGACCAGCGCGTGCTTCTCAGGCAGCAGCGCGGAGATCGCCGCAGCTTCTTCGGCAATGCGCGCGGCGGTGTCGCGCGCGCGGCTTTCCGCGATCTCATGGATCTCGAGGCCGCGAAACCCGAGCTTGCGGCCGATATCCTCGAAGCGCTCGCGGTAACGCTCGGCGAGCTCCCGTTCAGGGCCCTGTTTCAGACGGCCGATGCAGATCACGACAAGGCGCATCAACGCAGACTAGCTGCGCTGCAGCCGATTCGCATCGGCTACGATACCCCTTAGACCGCCGCGACCGCCGGGTTCTGAGTCCACAACCGCTCGAGATTGTAGAACTCGCGCACCTCAGGCCTGAACACATGCACGATCACGTCGCCGGAATCGATCAGCACCCAGTCGCAATTGGGCAAGCCCTCGACATGGATGTTCCTGATCCCGTTCTCCTTGAGGCTCTTCGTCACATTTTCCGCGATCGCGCCAACGTGCCGGTTCACACGGCCCGTGGTGACGATCATGTAGTCGGAATATGCGGATTTGCCCCGAAGGTCGATGGTGACCGTCTCTTCCGCCTTCATGTCCTCGAGGCGGGAGAGGATCAGGCTCAGCGTCTTGTTGGCATCCGGTTTGTCGGCGTCCGGTTGCGCCTGCAAGGCCGCGGTTTTCGTCGATGTTTTACGCGCAGTCTTTGGAACCTTGGGTAAAACAGACTTTGACAATACAGATGTGGCCAGGGACCATTCCTTTCACTGTATCGCGGGTGCCGAATCCTCGGCCCCACGCACCATACTACGCATGTGGGGTTAATGGTTTCAATATTCCAGTAACCCTTTTGCGCCTCATCCCGTTCTCCAGCTCCCGTCCGGGTTCCGAAGTCCGGTCGAAGACAGATTGGATTTCATTCCTGTCAGGAACACCCAGGCCGGCGCCTGCTGGTCGGCCAGCCGTGTCGCCTGATTTTCGGGCATGCGATAGCGCGCGAGCGCCTGCGCCGCCGGTGCGGCAAGGGCGCGGAAGCTTTGCGGCGGACGGTCGATCACGGCAATCGGCACATCGGACGCGATGCGCCGCCAATCTTTCCAGCGATGAAATTGCGCGAGATTGTCAGCGCCCATGATCCAGACGAAGTGCACGCCGGAGACACGGCGGCGCAAGTGGATGATCGTGTCCACAGTGTAGCTGACGCCAATGACAGCTTCGAGACAGCTGATGTCGATGCGCGGATCGTCGGCAACGCGGCGCGCGGCCTCGGCGCGCTCGGCAAGCGCGTGCAGGCCGTCATGGTTCTTCAGCGGATTGCCCGGCGTCAGCAGCCACCACACGCGGTCGAGCTGCAGGCGCTTGAGCGCAAACAGGCTGATGGCGCGATGCGCGGCGTGCGGCGGATTGAACGAGCCGCCAAGCAGCCCGATGCGCATGCCGTTGGTATAGAACGGAAGCGCCTGGGCTGCGGATAACGACACGCTCGATGCTTGCTGCAATGGCTTACCGTGCGCGTGCGACAATGATCACGGCCGCGTCTGCCCGGTGCCGTGGACGCGGTACTTGAAGCTCGTCAGCTGCTCGGCGCCGACGGGCCCGCGGGCGTGGAATTTGCCGGTGGCAATTCCGATCTCCGCGCCGAAGCCGAACTCGCCGCCGTCGGCGAACTGGGTCGAGGCGTTATGCAGCACGATCGCCGAATCGACTTCGTTGAGAAATCTTCGCGCGGCCGCGGCATCCTCCGTCACGATCGCATCGGTGTGGTGCGAGCCGTGATTTTGAATATGCGCAATCGCTTCGTCGAGACCGTCGACGATCTTCGCCGAGATGATCGCGTCCTCATATTCGGTGTCCCAGTCCTCGTCGGATGCGGGCTTCACCCTCGCATCGACGCCCTGCACGACGTCGTCGCCGCGCACCTCGCAGCCTGCATCGATCAACAGCTCGACCAGCGGTTTCAGCTGCGTCCCGGCAGCCTTGCGATCGACCAGCAGGGTCTCGACGGCGCCGCAGACGCCGGGACGGCGCATCTTGGCGTTCAGTACGACCGACTTTGCCATGTCGAGCTTCGCACTGGCATCGACGTAGATGTGGTTGACGCCTTCGAGATGCGCGAACACCGGCACGCGTGCCTCCGCCTCGACGCGTGCGACGAGGCTCTTGCCGCCGCGCGGCACGATCACATCGATGCCGCCGTTCAATCCCGTCAGCATCAGGCCGACGGCCGCGCGGTCGCGGGTCGGCACCAGGGTGATCGCGGCCTCAGGCAGGCCGGCTTCGCGCAGGCCCTGCACCAGGCAAGCATGGATCGCGCGGCAGGAGCGGAAACTGTCCGAGCCGCCGCGCAGGATCACGGCGTTGCCGGACTTCAGGCACAGCACACCGGCGTCGGCGGCGACGTTGGGGCGGCTCTCGAAGATCACGCCGATCACGCCGAGCGGCACGCGGACGCGTTCGATGGTCATGCCGTTCGGCCGCTGCCAGCTTTCGGTGACGGCGCCGACCGGATCGATGATCTCGCGCACGGTCGCAACGCCATCGGCCATGCCGGCGACGCGCGCCTGGGTCAGCGTCAGGCGGTCGACGAAGGCAGAGCTCATGCCGCCCGCGCGCGCCTCGGCGACATCCTCCGCATTGGCGGCGAGGATGGCCGGCGCGTTGGCGCGGATCGCGCGTTCGATCGCGGCGAGCGCCCGGTCCTTCTGCTCCGGCGGCGCCAGCGCCAGCACGCGCGCCGCGGCGCGCGCCTTGGCGGCGAGGTCGGTCATCAGGGCAGTAAGATCGGCGTTGCCGTCGATCGCCTTCAGGGGGGCGCTCATGAAACTACCAGCTTTGGACTAAGGCCATGTTCTAGCATGGCAATTGAAGGGTGGCGAGGCGCGGAACCGGCATGGCAGGTGGGCGGCAGGCCGCCCCGCTCGGCCAATGGCCTATCCAGTGGCTTATTTGGGCGGGATCGTGCCGGCCGGGCCGATCACGAGGTCGTCGCGATGGATCATCTCGGAGCGGCCGCTGATGCCCAGAATGGCCATCACGTCGGGCGAGGAGCGGCCCTTGATCTTCTCGGCGTTCTCGGCGTCGTAGGCGACCAGGCCGCGGCCGATCTCATGGGTGTCGGGGCCGCGGACCACCACGGCATCGCCGCGGGCGAACTGGCCGTCGACCCGGATCACGCCGGCCGGCAGCAGGCTCTTGCCGGCGCGCAGCGCCGCCACCGCGCCGGCATCGATGGTCAGCGTGCCCTTCGGCTCGAGCGAGCCAGCGATCCAGCGTTTTCGCGCGGTGACGGGATTGGCGGGCGTCAGGAACCAGGTGCAGCGGCCGCCATCGGCGATCGCAGCAAGCGGATGCTCGATCTTGCCGGACGCGATCAGCATGTGGGTGCCGGCGGTGGTCGCGATCTTCGCGGCCTCGATCTTGGTGGTCATGCCGCCGCGCGACAGCTCCGAGCCTGCCGAGCCGGCCATCCCCTCGATCTCCGAGGTGATGCTTTCGACCACCGGGATCAGCTTGGCGTCGGGATCGAGCGCGGGCGGCGCGGTGTAGAGGCCGTCGATATCGGACAGCAGGATCAGAAGATCGGCGCTCGCCATGGTGGCGACGCGCGCGGCGAGGCGATCATTGTCGCCGTAGCGGATCTCGGTGGTCGCGACCGTGTCGTTCTCGTTGATCACGGGCACCGCGCCCCATTCCAGCAGCTTGGCGATCGTCGAGCGCGCGTTGAGATAGCGGCGGCGCTCCTCGGTGTCCTGCAGCGTCACCAGGATCTGCCCGGCGCCGATGTCGTGATGGCCGAGCACCTCCGACCAGATCCGCGCCAGCGCGATCTGGCCGACCGCTGCGGCAGCCTGGCTCTCTTCGAGCTTCAGCGGGCCGCGCGGCAGCTTCAGGCGGCTGCGGCCGAGTGCGATCGAGCCCGACGACACCACCATGACCTCGCAGCCCCGCTTGTGCAGCTTTGCGATGTCCTCGACCAGCGCGGCGAGCCAGGACGCGCGCACTTCGCCGGCCTGCGAGTCGACCAGCAGCGATGAGCCGACCTTGACGACGATGCGGCGAAAGTTCTTGAGCGCGGGGCGTTTCATGGATTTGGTCTGGCAGGAAGGTGGAAGCAATAGACGCCACAATGTGGCTTGGGAAGTCCAGGCGTTGCGCGGCTTGTGCCGTTCAACCCTGCGGCACCGGCGTCGCCCACGGGTCCGCCTGGCCCTTGGCCTTGTTGGACACCGGCGCTTCGCCGATCACGTCGACCAGCGCGCGCAGCGCATCCTGCACGCCTTCGCCGGTCGCGCCTGACAACAGCAGCGGCGTCTTCTTCGCCGCCCGCTTGAGGCGTTCCTTCTGCTTCTTCAGTTCGTCGGGCGCGACCGCGTCGATCTTGTTGAGCGCGACGATCTCGATCTTGTCGGCGAGCTGGCCTTCATATGCCTCGAGCTCGGTACGCACAGTCTTGTAGGCCTTGCCAGCATGCTCGCAGGTCGCATCGACCAGATGCAGCAGCACGCGGCAGCGCTCGACATGGCCGAGGAAGCGGTCGCCGAGGCCGGCGCCTTCATGCGCGCCTTCGATCAGCCCGGGGATGTCGGCGAGCACGAATTCGCGGCCGCCGAAATTCACCACGCCGAGCTGCGGATGCAGCGTGGTGAAGGGATAGTCGGCGATCTTCGGCCGTGCCGCGCTGACCACCGAGAGGAAGGTCGATTTGCCGGCATTCGGCAGGCCCACCAGCCCGGCATCGGCGATCAGCTTCAGCCGCAGCCAGATCCAGCGCTCTTCGCCCGGCGCGCCGGGATTGGCGTTGCGCGGCGCGCGGTTGGTGGAGGATTTGAAATGCGCGTTGCCGAAGCCGCCATTGCCGCCCTTGGCCAGCACGAACGTCTCGCCGAGCTCGGTGAAGTCGTGCAGCAGGGTCTCGCGGTCCTCGTCGAACACCTGGGTGCCAACAGGCACTTTCAGCACGATCGACTTGCCGTTGGCGCCATGGCGGTCCTTGCCCATGCCATTGCCGCCCTTCTGGGCCTTGAAGTGCTGCTGGTAGCGGTAGTCGATTAGCGTGTTCAGTCCGTCGACGGACTCGATGATGACGTCGCCGCCGCGGGCGCCGTTGCCGCCGGAAGGACCGCCGAACTCGATGAACTTCTCGCGCCGGAACGCGACGCAGCCGTTGCCGCCGTCGCCCGAGCGAATATAGACCTTGGCTTCATCGAGGAATTTCATGATCCGCTCTAGTTAGGGCAGGGTGGCCGCGGCGGCAACCCGGAAAGGCCCTGACTTCGGCGAAAAGCCTTAATTTTCGGGCCTTTTTACGGTCCCTGCGGCTAAGCAGGCCGCCGCCGGACCAGGAATTTCTGTATCCCCTCCAGCACCAGCTCGCGGCGCTGGTTGTGCACGGTCGAGCGCAGCGTCACGACGCCGGTGGTCTTGCCCGGCGACAGCTCGATCACCTCAAGCGCGGGGTAGATGGTATCGCCGGCATAGACCGGCTTCAGGAACTTGCTCGATTGCTCGAGGAAGCCGATCAGCGATTCCTCGACGACATAGGGAAACAATCCGGCGCCGGGCGCGGTGTGCACCAGGGTCTGGAAGCCGTGGGCGAGCAAATCAGGCATGCCGCGCGTGCGGCAATATTCGACGTCGTAATGGATCGGATGGGTATCGCCGCTGGCGGTCTGGAACGCCGCGAACACCGCCGAGGTCTGGGTCCGGCTCGGAATCACGAAGCGCTCGCCGAGCACGAAATCCTCGAACCAGCGCTGCGCGGGGACCATGCGATGCTGGGTGGGGTCGAAGTCGCTCATGCGGCGTTTCCTGCTCTTTTTGTTGCCGGGATCAGCTACCGGTATCGCAGCGACGCAGGTGCGGCAATCCGTTCAATTCGTCATGCCCGGGCTTGTCCCGGGCATCCACGTCTTTAAAACCGGACGACTCCGGAACAAAAGCGCAAGTCTGCTCATGAGCCTGTTCGCAAAACTGTCCTCCTACGACGACCGATCGGCGCGGCTCGCCGGCATCGGGTTGATGCTGCTGTCGATCTTCATGTTCTCGTTCGGCGACGCGATGGGCAAATTCATCGTCGCCACCTATTCGGTCGGGCAATTGCTGTGGCTGCGCGCCTGCGCGGCGCTGCTCGTGCTGCTGCCGATCGTATGGCAGCGGCGCGCGGATTTTCTGCATCTGGAACGGCCGTGGCTGCAATTGCTGCGCGTCACGCTGTCGACGCTGGAGGTTGCGGCATTCTTCCTGGCGACCGTCTATCTGCCGCTCGCCGACGTCATCACCTACTATCTGGCCGGACCGATCTTCGTCACCGCGATGTCGGGCCTCGTGCTCGGCGAGCATATCGGCTGGCGGCGCTGGACCGCGATCCTGGTCGGCTTCTGCGGGGTGCTGATCGCGCTCCGGCCGTCGGCGCAGACGATCAGCTGGCCGGCGATGATCGCGCTCGGCGGCAGCCTGTCGTTTGCGGTGCTGATGCTGATCACGCGCTCGCTGCGCGCGACGCCCGATATCGTGCTGGCGACGTCGCAGTTCGGCGGCACGTTCATCCTGGGCCTCGTGCTGTCGCCGTTCGGCTGGGTGACGCCATCAGCGGGCAGCCTCGTGCTGTTCTTCACTGCCGGCATCATCTCGGTCGCGGCGCTGCTTTGCGTCAATCGTTCGCTGAAGCTCGCGCCGGCGAGCGTGGTGGTGCCGTACCAATATTCGATGATCGTCTGGGCGGTGATCTTCGGCTTCGTGGTGTTCGGCGACGTGCCGTCCTGGGCCACCATCATCGGCGCCGCTGTTATCATCGCGGCCGGCCTCTACATCTTCGTGCGCGAGCAGCAGCTTGGACGCCCGGACTCCGCGATCAATCCGCCGGCGTAAGGTTGTTCGACAAATTCCGTCATTGCGAGCGAAGCGAAGCAATCCATGGCGCCACAAGCGGAGAGATGGATTGCTTCGTCGCTTTGCTCCTCGCAATGACGGGGGCTAGCTCTCTCGCCGGGTCGAGTTGTTCCAGCTCTTCAGCGACGCCCAGACGCCGCGCGACAGGCGGAAGCAGTCGACCGGGCTCGATGAGCCCAGCGCCTCGAAGCGGTGCAGCTCGACGCCGCCCCACTGGAAGCCGCACTTCTCGAGGATGTTGCGCGACGACGGATTGACGACGCGGGCGCCCGAGATCAGCTGGTCGAGATCGAATTCCTCGAAGAAATAGTCGATCACTGCGCGCGCGGCCTCGGTGCCAAAACCCTGGCCCCAATAGTCGACGCCGAGCCAGTAGCCGAGTTCGGCCGATGTCTCCTCGCGCCAGTCGATGCCGACCATGCCGATCGGCGTGTGATTGTTTTCGATCAGGAAAACGGTTTCGCGTCCGCCGGCGCCGAGCGCGCGCACGAAGTCGATGGCGTCGTCGTGGGTATAGGGATGCGGCAGGCGGCGGGTGTTCTCCGCGATGCGGCGGTCATTGGCGAGGCGTGCGATTGCTTTTACGTCCGCGAGCGTCGGCTTGCGCAATGTCAGCCGTTCGGTCTCGAGGACGCATGCTCTTGCCTCGCGCAAGGTCGGCGTCGGGATGTCCTGCAACATGTCGAGCTCCTGTGATGCGAAAAAATCGTTACGCAACGCTTGGAACGTCACGCGCGGTCGAAGTGGAACGCGCGCAACAAAAAGGGGAGGCCGGTCATCCCGCCTCCCCTTGGAGCCCTTTGCGACTCCGCCGGTTCAACAGGACCCGGCGGACTCATGTGTGTCCACCGTCTACTCGGCCGCCTCTGCCATCGGAATAACCGATACGAATGTGCGGCCGTTGGCTTTGGCACGGAACTCGACATGACCCTCGACCTTGGCGAAGAGAGTATGATCGGTGCCCATGCCGACATTAAGGCCAGGATGCCAGGTGGTGCCGCGCTGACGCGCGATGATGTTTCCGGGGATCACGCGCTCGCCACCGAACGCCTTGATGCCAAGGCGCTTGCCCTTGGAATCACGTCCGTTGCGCGATGAACCGCCTGCTTTTTTATGAGCCATAGCTCGTCTCCGACTTCGCTTTGATCTCTAGATGAATTCCTTGACGGAATCATTTCACGTTTTGTCACGCTTCACATCTGAAAGCGCGACGATCACTTCTTCTCAAGCCTTGGCCGCGGCCTTCTTGGCCGGAGCCTTCTTGGCGGCCGGCGCCTTTGCGGGCGCCTTCTTCTTGGCCGCCTTCGGCGCGGCGTCCTCGCCATCGGCGGGCGCTGCGACCTTTTCCTTCTTCGGCCGCGGGCCGACGGTCGGCTTGGCGTTATCGGCGAGGATCTCGGTGATGCGAAGCACCGTGAGCTCGTCGCGATAGCCGCGCTTGCGGCGTGAATTCTTGCGGCGACGCTTCTTGAACGCGATCACCTTGGCGCCGCGCTTGTGCTGCAGCACTTCGGCTGCAACGGACGCGCCTGCGACGGTGGGCGTTCCCAGCACCGGCGTGTCACCGCCGAGCACCAGAACTTCGCCAAGCTGCACGATCGTGCCGACATCGCCGGCGATCTTGCCTATCTCGAGTACATCATTCGGAACGACCCGGTACTGCCGGCCGCCGGTTTTGATGACTGCGAACATCGTTTGATTCCTTCGTGTTCGGTTCCGGCCTCGGACGGATCGCCCGGGTCGGCTTTTTGTTCAGTCGCTATGGGTTATGTGTTTCGCGCGAAGGGAATGAATTCCCAAACTGGATCGCACAAAAACGATCGGCGCGAGAAATCCCCGCGCCGGATGGGCGGACTTATAGCCGCAATCGACCGAGAGTCAAGGTAAAGCAGGGCAAAAACCGGCCAAAAATGAAGGGTTTGGCGCGGTTTTGGTCCGAATCGACCCTCAGGCCGCGGTCTGTGCCGCGGCCCGCGCGTGGCGGCGGATGGTCTGGGGCGGCTGGCCCAGCACCCGCAAGAACGCCCGCCGCATCCGTTCGCGGTCGGCAAAGCCGGTCTCACCGGCAATTTCGCCCATCGAATGGCGGCCGTCTCCGATCAGTTCGCGCGCCGCCTCGACCCGGAGCTGCTCGATCGCCTTGGCCGGTGACTCGCCGGTCTCTGAACGGAAGGCGCGGCTGAACTGGCGCGGGCTGAGCCGTGCGACGGCGGCCAACTCCTCGACCGAGAGTTCGTTGCGCAGATGCGCCTTGGCGTAGTTGAGCGCGTTCTGGATACGATCGGATTTCGGGTCGAGCTCGAGCAGCGCCGAAAACTGCGACTGTCCGCCGGTGCGGCGGTGATAGACGACGAGCTTGCGCGCCACCGAACGGGCGACCTCGACGCCGAGATCATGCTCGACCATCGCCAGCGCCAGATCGATCGTCGCGGTCATGCCGGCCGAGGTCCAGATCGGTCCGTCGACGATGTAGATGCGATCCTGCTCGACTTTCAGCTTGGGAAAGCGCGCCTGCAGCTCGGCGGCGTATTGCCAATGCGTGGAGACGCGCCGGCCGTCGAGCAGGCCGGCTTCGGCGAGCGAGAAGGCGCCAACGCAGGGCGCGGCGATGCGCTGTGACGCCGTCATGGCGCGGCGAACATAGTCGGTCAGCTTCGATGACGCCGGATGCAGCTCGGTGCCGGCGCCAACGAACAGCGTGTCGAAGCTGCGATCGCCAAAGGCTTCGGTTTCGACATTGAAGCCGGCGGATGACCGCACCGGGCCGCCAGTCTCCGACAGCAGCGTGACCTCATAGAACGGCTCGCCTGCGATCAGGTTGGCGACCTCGAAGGCAGTGATGGCGGTGAAGCCCATCACCTGGAATTCCGGGAAGACGACGAAGCCGATGTGCTGCATGGAACCCTCCAGCAACGATGCGTGTCCTAAAAAGGTGTATATATGACATTTGAGACACGCAAGGGGGCCTGTACAACCTGAGCAACGGCCAAGTCCGGCCGTTCAGGTCAAACAGGAGACCAACATGACCAAGTCAGCCAAAGGAACGGCGCTCGTTACCGGTGCGTCGTCCGGAATCGGTGCCATCTACGCGGACCGGCTCGCACGGCGTGGCTACGATCTGATCCTCGTCGCACGCAACCGCGAGCGCCTCGATGGGCTTGCCAGGCGTCTGTCGGCGGAGACAGGCCGATCGATCGAGATCGTTGCCGCCGACCTCGCCAAGCGCGGCGACGTGTCGCGGATCGAATCCATTCTGCGCAGCAATACCGGCATCAGCGTGCTGGTGAACAATGCGGGCGTCGGTGCGACCGCGCCGCTGCTCGCATCCGACGTCGACAAGATGAGCGACTTGATCGCGCTCAATGTCGACGCGCTGATGCGCCTGACCTATGCGGCGGTGCCGGGATTCGTGGCGCGCGGCGGCGGCACCATCGTCAACATCGCCTCGGTGGTCGGCGTCGCGCCGGAGATGCTCAACGGCGTGTACGGCGGCAGCAAGGCTTTCGTCCTCGCCTTGACGCAGTCGCTGCAGCATGAGCTCAAGGACAAGAACATCCGGGTCCAGGCGGTGCTGCCGGGGGCCACGGCGACCGAGTTCTGGGACGTGGCCGGTACGCCGGTCGCGCATCTGCCCGGCGAGATCGTGATGAAGGCCGAGGACATGGTCGACGCCGCACTCGCCGGTCTCGACCAGGGCGAAGTCATCACCGTGCCGTCGCTGCCGGAGGCTGCCGATTGGCAAGCCTATGAAACGGCCCGCCAGAGGCTGATGCCGAACCTGTCACGCAGTGCGCCCGCGGCGCGCTACGGGGTGAAAGCCGCCTGAGACCCGCGAAATTGCGTCCCGCGCCGGCCAGACGGCGCAGCGCGGGACGCAACCATTTGAGTTCCCCGCCGTTAGAGCATGATCCGGAAAAGTGTGAAGCGGTTTTCCGAAAAGATCATGCTCCAACATTAGCGTTGGGAACCTCAAGCGGGCAGGCACGGGCGAATGGCCGAAGACGCAGGATTGACCACGGGCATCGCGCACCACGGTGCCGCGCGGCTGCCGTCTGTCGACATCGACAGCTTCAACATCGAGCTGAAGGACGACGAGGGCTTTCTCGGCGATCGCGCCTCCAAGGGCGCCTTCCGCAAGATCCTCGACCGCTGGCGCAAGCCGCTGCGCAAGTCGGACGAGGATCCGTTCGGCGACGAGCCGTCGGACAAGATCAGCAAGAAGAAGCTCGATGAGTTGCTGGTCGGCGACGACACCGAGGCCTCCGCGGTCGTGCACAGCGCGATCGAGGAGTTTGCCCAGGAGCTCGCCTATGTGACGCGGCGCTTCCTCAACACCAAGGCCTGGGCCAAGACCGAGCGCATCGTGGTCGGCGGCGGCTTCCGCGACTCCAGGCTCGGTGAGCTCGCCATCGCGCGCACCGAGATCATCCTGAAGTCGGAGGATTTCAAGGTGGATTTGCTGCCGATCCGCTTTCACCCCGATGATGCCGGGCTGATCGGCACGCTGCACCTCGCGCCATCATGGATTTTCGAGGCCCATGACGGCGTCCTCGCCGTCGACATCGGCGGCACCAATATCCGTTGCGGCGTTGTCGAGACGCGCTGGAAGAAGGCGCCCGATCTCTCCAAGGCCGCAGTCTGGAAATCTGAGCTGTGGCGCCACGCCGACGACGAGCCGACGCGCGAAGGCGCGGTGAAGCGGCTGGTGAAGATGCTGAAGGAGTTGATCGCCGCCGCCGAGAAGGAGAATCTCAAGCTCGCGCCGTTCATCGGCATCGCCTGTCCCGGCGTCATCAATGAGGACGGATCGATCGAAAAAGGTGCGCAGAACCTGCCCGGCAATTGGGAGAGCAGCAAATTCAACTTGCCGGCGAGCCTGGTCGAGGCGATCCCGCAGATCGGGGATCATGACACCGCGATCGTGATGCATAATGACGGCGTGGTGCAGGGGCTGGCCGAGGTCCCGTTCATGCAGGACGTCGCGCGCTGGGGCGTGCTGACGATCGGAACCGGGCTTGGCAATGCCCGCTACACCAATCGCAAGAAAGACAACGGCAAGGACGAGAAGAAGGCCGAGAAGAAAGACAAGGATGACGAGAGCGAAAAGAGCGAGAAAAAGGCCAAAAAAGCCAAGAAGGCCGATGCCTGAGCCGTGCGGGCTTCAGCGATCGCGCGCGCTCCATCCGGGCTGTCGGCCTTCTCCTTCCCCCTGAAAGGGGGAAGGTTGGGATGGGGGTCAGCCGCAGGCGATGCTGTTTACGGAGCGAGCAGATCCCCACCCGCTTTGCTCTGGCGAGCAAAGCGACCTCCCCTTTCCAAGGGGAGGTAAGCATGCGTAGCCTGGATGCAGCGAAGCGAAATCCGGGGCACCTCCATCCGCAGATCCAGCGGCCCCGGATCGCGCGGTAAGGTTGATCGGTTAGGTTAAGATCGGGTTCGCGTTGCCGTTTCGACGTCGCTCGCTACCGTGGCCCGTGTCGCTCCCGCCGACCGGCGAAGCCGCACTTCCCGGCCAGCAATATTAAGAAGCGGCACGGGACCGCCAGTTTTTGTCGCGTCCTGGCGGTCCCACCACTTCTACTTCCAATTGATCCGCTCGAAGAAGCCGGCGATCTCGGCGGCCGCGCGGTCGGGGTCCTCGCGATGCGGGAAATGCCCGACATCGGGAAACATCTCGAGGTCCAGATTGGAGAAGGTCTCGCCCAGCCGGTCGGTCCAGGCATAGGGAAACAGCGGGTCGTGCTCGGCCCAGCGGATGCAGGTCGGCACCGCGATCGGTGGCAGCGCCGGGGCTTCGCCCTGCATCATCTTCACGCGCGCGGCGTGTGACGCGCGATAATGCGCAAAGCCGCCGGCGAGATTGCCGGGCTTGAAGAAATTGTCGGCGAAATCCTCGATCACGTCGTCGAACGCGGCCTTGCGGTGCGACCAGTTGTGCAGGAAGTGACCGATATAGGTGCGGCAGCTCTCGCGGCTCGCACCGACCAGTGCAGGCGCCATCTCCATCTGGTGGAACGACTGGTACCAGATGTGGTTCAGCCGGTCGGGCACGGCCATCCGCGGCCCGATGCCGGGATAGACGAAATCGAAGAAAAACAATCCGGCGATGCGGTCGGGCGCCTTGCGGGCGAGGGGCTGCATCACGGCGCCGCCGACGTCGTGGCCGATCACGCCGGCCTTGTCGACGCCGAGCGCGTCCAGCAGCGCCAGCATGTCGTCGGTATGCTGGTCGGGGCCATAGGCGCCGTGCGGCTTGTCGCTGTCGCCGAAGCCGCGCAGGTCGGGAGCGATCAGGGCGTAGCGGCCTGTGAGGCGCGCCATCACCGGCTTCCAGGTCAGCCAGAATTCCGGCCAGCCGTGCAACAGCAGCAGCGGCCTCCCAGTGCCGGTCCGCGCGACGTGGAACGCCGCACCATTGGCTCGAATCGTCACATGCTCCATGGCCCGCTCCTGCTCCGGCTGGTTCGCTCGCGCGCCGATCGAACCAGAACCGTTCTGCTAGCGCTTTGTTTCCGCGCGCTTTCTCCGGCTGCCCCCGTGCTTTGATGGGGCGAGGCGGGAGTGACGGAAATATTATTGCAGCGCCTTGTCTGTCCCGCCATCCTCGCCTAGAACACGCCCCGACCGCGGGTGGCGCAAATCACCCGGGCCATCGGAGAGGTGGCAGAGTGGTTGAATGCACCGCACTCGAAATGCGGCATAGGTGCAAGCCTATCGGGGGTTCGAATCCCTCCCTCTCCGCCAGTATAAAACGGCTTCGAGAAAGCCCCGTAAAATCAGGCCTTACTGCACGCCAGAGGTCTCTGGTGTAGCCCCTGAGTGTAGCCCCAAGGATGACCCTAACCTGCCACGGCAGGCTGAGAGTTTCAATATCCGTGGATGCACTTGCGTTAATCGGCGACCTCGGGGCCGAGTCCGCACAAAGGCCTAGGTTGATTGGCGGCAGTGATCGCGAGCGGCCGACCATTTTGGCCAATGTAAGATCGCTTACCCAAGGCGAGCCGATGCACACGTCTTCGGTGATTGACCCCGCTACTTCCGGGCACGGCGCAAAGCAGCTTCCAGCTTTTCTCTCTCCCGCTCCCATCGCGTAGCTTCGGCCTGCAAGTGTTCGTCGATTGCGTCGCGCTCCGCTTGCAGTCCAGCTACCCTCTCGTCGTGCCCTCGTTCGGCCTTCTGAAGAGCGGCTTCTGCTTTCGCAGCCGCCGTCTCGCGCCGTTCGAGCTTTCTTTGCCTCGCAGTCGCGTCGCGCCGGCGCTCGGGCTCACGGCGCTTCTGCTCCTCTCGAAATCGGCGGCGGCCTTTCGCGCGTTCCGTTCGCTGATCTTGGGAGAGGGGCGCTTTGCCGGCTTCGCGCGACGAATTCCCGCCGAGCCCCGTCCTTGCCGTTTCCTAGGTCGGACGGCAGATCTGAGTGCTCGGCGAAGCGCCCGCTCGATCCCGCAGGCCGCTTGACGGCATTTGTATCAGCAGCTTTGAGCGCCTGCAGGTCGCTGTGGCACCAAAGGAACGTTCCTCGCAAGCGCAGGAGCCCGCCCGCGGCCCCGTTGTCCCTGACGAGACGACAGTGCGGTCCGCGCTCGAACGGCATCTCCGCCGAGAGTTGGGGAGTGATCGAGATCGATGGCTTTGAACGCAAGTCGTCCGGCTTTTCCTGGATCACCTACAGCTTCGTTGCGAAGGCGACAGCCGGGACGATCCGCAAGCTGAATCCTGAGGGGCGGGCCACCGAACGGGCTGTTCGCGCCCTATTCGGTGCTGCCGCAGGTCCGTGCGCTGCAGTCGCTGAGCGGGAAGCACGTCCCCGTTCCAGGGCTGGTGTCGTTCGATCAGGAAGGAGCGGAACTCGGCTGTCCTTTCTTCGTCTGCGAGCATGTCGAAGGCGACGTGCCGGTACCCTGGGCCGGAAGCAAACTGAGCGAGGAGCACCGGCGCGACATCGCGGGGCAATTCATCGCGATCCTCGGCGAGTTGCACCGCCTCGACTGGCGCGGGACGCAGCTTGCGTCATTGCATGGTGGAAGCGAACAGCGGGGCCGGAGCCGATGATCCGCGGAAGGATGGCACACGCTCCCATGTCAGCACCTGACAACCCCACCTTCGCAAACAGAAACGCCGTCTTGGAGCGCGCCGTTCCCAATCTCAGATCGGACGCCATACTCAGGATCGCTCCGGCACCGACGCAGACGCCGTCGACCGCAGCGATGATCGGCTGCGGACAGGCACGCATCGCCAAAACCAGATCGCCGGTGGCGAGACGAGAGCCCTTTCTTTAGCGCGCCGATGACGCTTGTCGTGATCCCGGACGAGTGCCAATCCATGCCCATTACGGGGCCGAACGACTGAAACCAGAACGGATGAGCGAGGCGCTCAAGGAAGGCGTCTCGGCCGTAATGATGGACAATCGCCTCCGCGACAACGCAGCCGAGTGCGGACATGCGCTCTGCAAGCCACGTCGGCACCGGCCGCCGTGAAGCGGAAGATCAGCAGTTCCCGTGCGATTCGGAGCCCCCGCCTTTCCTTTACGGCATTCGCCGCTCGTTGGGGGGCCCTGTAGCCCTTTGGCCTTTCGCGTGGGAAGCGAGGGAGAGGGGGAAGACATTATAATCTATCTGTTCAAAATATGAGTGACACTCACATATTAATGCTACTTTTTGCATTTCAATGGATCATATTTCGGCAGATTGGCTATCTCGAAACTGAGTTATGCTCATATAGGGGGTGGCAGCGCGCCTAAAAGTTCTATCTATCTCGAGCTCAGCGGGCCGGCCCGCGGCCGAGACATCGACCAAGGTGTCACCTGCGCCGGTTGTCTACCGGCAACGCACAGATGGTTGGCATCGCTTGCGGCGAATTAGCAACGCGGACCTTGTCAGCTAAAGTAGAGAGCAAACTCTGCGTCGATTCTAATATCTCACTGCACCATCCATGAAGGCGGCGTTGAGGGCTTGGGGCGCGGGCAGCGACCGCCGATGCCTGCTGATGCGTCGAAGAAAATACACTTCGATCTGTCTACCTGTCGGGCGCCAAGGTGGTGCAAAACAGTTCAGGGTGACTAGATGAAGAGATCCGAACCACAATCTCCTCAAACCTGGCTTTTGAGGCGCATAGCTCAGGCAGGCCAGGAAAGCCTGTCGAGGTGACAAGCATGACGTTATCTGCCTGTCCATCTGGCACATTCGCAACCTTCGTAACCAGCTTCTTTACCTCCGTAACTAGCTTCGGAATCTCTGTCTCAGTCGCCGCTGCGTCGAGCGTCTCCCTCAGCAATTGCTTTAGGCCCTCCGTTGACTGATCTATCGGAAGCACCTTGTTCGAATATCTGGATAAAGGTGTACGAAGATACTTTCGGATATTCTTCGTAACCAGCTTGTTTACCTCCGTAACTAGCGTCGGAATATCTGTCGGACCATTCGCTGCGTCGAGCGTCTTCTCCAGCAATTGCTTTAAACCCTCGGTTGACTGATCTATCGGAAGCACATTGTTCGGATATTTGGACAAAGGTGTTCGAAGATACTTTTGGATATTCTCTTCGCGATCGAACTCCGGTAGGTGTCCCCTCAAGCGATCAACGCCCCTCTTTTTCCTCTGATCAAGACCATTATAAAAAATCAACTCTTTGCCCGCGGCTTTTGCAAACGCAGCTTCGGCAACGGTGCCTAGACCCCCGCCAAAGATGACCACAACGTCCGGCGTCATACCGTTAATCACGTTGCGCTCCTCACTGGTCATTTGAGTCCTGAGCAAGAGGCGACTCGTGCGGGGAGCGGGGGGCAGGAGACACTCTTCTTGATTGGGCAGAATGCCAATAAGCCGAGCAACCACACTTGGGCTGCTACCTGCAGCTTCCGTGGCGCCGATCATTGTGGCGTTCTTAATTTCCTTGTCATCCTTGCCGTTTCCCCCAGTAAGGAGGATGTAGCCGGCTCGCGCGACGAGGGCGCCAAATTCCTTGCCGGCAACACTCTGCTGGTCTCCGCCAAAGACTCCTATGATCGCGCGCCGCTGCATCTCTCTTCTACGCGTGGGGTTCGGTTGCACAGCACGCTTTGTACCACAGGCGGCGCCCCTGTGCACGACCACCGCCGGCTCGTCGAGCGCTCGCCCGAATCCTGTCCTGCGGCGTCAGTTCGTCCGGAAGGATCAGCTCGTTCATGACCACACCGCCGAAACCCTTAATGAAGGCAAACGCCTCGTCGAGGCCCGCGTAGGCGAGCCGGCCGGCTGCCGACGTTTCGTTCGAGCTGACCGGCGAGCGCGCATCAAATATCCCGCGCGTCTTGGTGGCCGCTCTCCTGTCTGTGTCGCCGCGAGGGTCAGTCGGGCAAGCGGGGCCCTTTCTCTCGCCCTAGGCTGGGAACTTGGAAGGCACAGGAATTTCTTCATTGCGACAAGCTGAATATCGTCGCGTCACACAGATCGTTTTCGGCTCAGCAGGGCTGCCGGGTGGCACACACGGTTGGATCCTCAGCTCCTCGCAGAGATAATTGAATTCGATTCGAGCCTGCTCCATTTTCAGTGTGCCATCTTCGTAGCTAACTTGGACTCTGCTGTTTGTATCTACGGCAAAACGCATGGTCTCGGCCAATCTAGCATTTCTCGTCGTCACATTTTGACGCGGTGCATTACCGGGGTCGACGAAGAATTGCCAAAGGGTCTGGTGCGGATCTCCAGTACCACCATCGGAGGATTCAAAAACGGTCACGTACCCCAATATCGTTCCCATTCTGATGGCTCCTTGTTCAAGGCGTCTAATGGATCAAGCAACTCCGTCGTGAATTTGGTTGGCGCATGCCCAGAGCAGCAGTTGATTTGCGCTCGCAACTGCTCGAACTTATCACTACTGCCGGTTGATAGACAACGGCTAAGCCGACTGACACGAGATCGGCGGAAGCATGCCGAGCGGGTCCGCGTTGCGGGCGTCCAGCGAGCGACTGAGACGAAGCCGATCCTTTTCGTCTGCGCAGTCTAATCGGCGCAAAGGCGTTACGAGGTTAGGACATGCGGCCGGCGGTCCGCCAAGAAAATTGTTACCCCAGACAATTTCCAGTTGATCCCGTAACGGTAGTGGCAGCATGATAGGCATTGTTGCGTCAATTTCATCACATTTATTGGTTGGCTTCATCAGTCCGCATAATCTCGATCTCGAGAAGACGTGGATGCATCGGTACGCCGCGCAGCCAACGTGGGGCATGGTGAAAAACCGTTGGCCCGCGACTCGTCAGACCGATCAGATTACCAAGGATACGATATCTGAATCCGAGTTCTTCCAGTCACCCAGTTGTAAAAATTCTCAGCGTCTGGCGGCGCGAGATGAATACATCCTGCCGACTCTCCACCGTTGTCCTTCAGGTTGTTTGGACCCTCGTGTATGAAAATTCCTTTTTGACCCCAAATCTTGACGGCCCAAGGCATGTCGACGTCGAATTCCGTGCTATGCCAAAGCTTGTATTTGTCGACTCCTTCTACGCCTTCCACCGTCAGATCGGTGGGGTATTGCCGGGTAGATTGGCCGAGACATTTCACCGAGTTCGAGCCGTATGTGAGAGTACCCTCAGCGTTGCTCCCAAATTTGATTTGAGCTTGCAGTGTTGCCAGCGTGAAGCCGAAGTCGCCATCCGGACGGTTCGCTCCGAAAAAGTCTTCTGCCAATCCTTCGGTTATTCTCGAGCAAGGAGCGAAGCGGTCTACAAAAACACGGAATAGGGTTCTTACGCTTCCATCCGGAAGCCTGCATTCCAGCGGATTCTTCGAAACCTCAACCGAGCGCGCGGCTATTTTGAAAATGGTTGGCCTGTCGCATGGGTACGGCTCGATCAAAAGATGATCTCCGTCCGTGGTTACGTCACCGACGAATGTAAGCCTGGAGACCTTCTCGAGGGCGCTGCGTCGAAACGTATCCTCAGAAAATGGGGCCAACCCCGCGGTGGACCTCTTTTTTGCACTCATCGTCTCTCCTTATCAATTTTATGGCACTTCAAAAAGATTGGGCGTTAGACATCGTTGATGGCAATCACAGTCCACGCAAATTTGACGGGTGATTCCAGGCTTTGGCCTATGCCCTTGGACCCGACGCGCGCGGTTTCGGCATCGAATCCGGAAACCAACCCAACGCCTGTGACACCGTCTGATGTTACAAGATTGGGATTTCCGCCGGCGCTGTAAGCGCCGTCCCGTGTATTGAAAAAGACGACTTGTGATTCTTCGCAATTCCACGTTGATGTCGTTTCGAGCGATGGACCGTTGTCCAAGGCAATCAACAGGTCGACCTCTTTGCCTTTGCTCTCCGATGGCTCTGTGCACTCGAGACGCAACTTGAAGACCTTCGGCAACCGTTCTCTGCGGAGGAGGTCGGACGCTCGCTCCGGCAACTGGCCCCCTCCGGAGCGATCGATTTTCACCAGTGTCGCAGAATCCGGCGCTAGTGCCGGCAAGTTGCTCGTCGGCCAGACGAACAGCGCCTGGCGGCGGATGTGACCGACGGCGAGATCGGAGATCAGGTTCCGAAATTCAACGCGTTGCGGCAATGGCGCGGTGGCATGCAATACGACCCGTGCAGTGTTCGCTTTGCCCGGAACGACAAGGCTATAGACGGCCGGCGGCGGCGCGATGATCGGGCGTGAGACGACCTTGGCCCTGCACGACAGCGTGCGCGTTACTTTCTTGACGTTGGCCGGGTTGTTCGGGTCCGGCTCGTCTCGGGTAAGCGAAACCGCCACGATGATCTCGTCGCCATCGGCGAACGCGACCGGCTGGCTTCCGCGGCGCAACTGGTCAAAGGAGATGCCGTAGGCCTCGATCGCCTTTATTGAATAGGTCGGCGGGTCCGAATTGGCCTGCGGCGTGACGCCAGCGATCAAAAGCGGCTCGACCGGCGCCTCGGGGCCATCGCTTTTGAACGGCTTGCGCTGAAGCTGCAACGCACCGTCAGGCTTTAGAGCTCTTGAAAACGCTCCGGTGTCGGCATCGATCGAGCCGAACGCGAAGTACAATGGCGTGTCCGCGCCGTATTCGAACCGATCAAGCGCGAGCTTCCAGAACACGCCGGCGTTGTCGCGCTGCGGATCGGATGGGCCGGGCCCGGAGAGTTCGCGGTCATAGGACGGGTCGGCGAACACCAGCGTCGACATGTCGATGTTCAGACTGGGCCGCGCGGTCGGACGAACCGGGAGCCGGAGCGCGATCTGACGCCGGGTCTCGGGCTCCAGATCTCTCGCCGTTGGATTCTCGGGCGGTTGCGTTGCCAGCTCGAAGACTTTGTTCGCCGATGGAGGTGCTGCTGAATCGTCGTCCTGCGCGCATCGAAGCTGAAGAACCACTTCGGAATCGCCGTCGACCTCGTCTAGAAACGGCCGCGTACCGGATATGTCGTCGGCATGCAACGTCAGCCTGATGTCGCCACCGTTCGGTCCCTTGGACCAGACTGCCCTGTTGAAGGGTACGACAAACCTATTGATCGACAGAGCGGCATCGAGCCCCTTGGGTCCGTCGCGCAACAGCCCCAACGATGCGAGAGCCTGGGCAAGGTCGCCCTCCTTGCCCTTGGGATAACTCGGCGAACTAAGGTCAAGCGTTACGTTGCCTTGCTTCCAATCGCCCAGCGCCGGATGAGTCCATTCGGGCGTCAAGGGCATGTCCAAGACGCGAATCCGGTAACTCTTCTCGTTCCTACGCAACACGCTGGCCACGCCTTCGAAAAGCCGGAAGGGGGCAGCAAATTTTCCGCCGGCTTCGAGGTCATCGATTTCGAGGAAGGTGCGCCGGCCGTAGTTCTTGACGAAAATCGACGGCACGCGCGGCAGCGCTGGTCCTCGCGGCGGCCGCAACTGGCGCATCAATCGTGGTCCTCCGTGCCCAGGACGCCCGTATCGCGCTACTTCCGCGCTCATGTCTTCCTGTTGCTGGTTTTCCGGTTTGACGTTCTCGGTCCTCACGCCATCGGTAAACATCAGCATGTCGAATTCCGCCTGGATGGCGCCGGGTCGCAATCCGAATGTGATCCTCTCCAGATGCGGAGGAACTATCGGAGCTGCTTTTCCCTTGACGACGCGCGAGAGCACGGTCTGCAGTTCTAGCGCCACCGGCACGACGGCCCGAGCATCGGAGGACGTCAAATAGCGTGCCGGCGGGGACACCAACGGCAAGTCTGCGGAAGCGGGCCGGTCAAAGATCATCTTGCGCCCGAGGGTATAAAATGGCGGCGAGACCGTATCGATTTCCGCCGTGAGGCCGGCTTGTTGGTCGGCGCGTGCCGGCAGAGAAATACTGGCGGCGCGTCCCGACAGACCGGACCCATACTGCTTGACGTCGTTGGGGTCCTGCGGTTGTTCGTCGGGGCCAGGACCGATATCCTGGAACGGCCAATCCCCGCCCATGCCCAGCGCACCCGATGCGGCAGCGCGGGTTCCTTTTCCCGTGGGCCAGCCGAGCGCTGGGGACGCATAGAGGCGATCCGAAGGGTCGGTCTTGATCGGAAAATCCAGCGCGGAATCGTCGAGATCGCGGGGAACATCGATATCGATCCACAACTCCCTCGAACCGCTCTCCGGCGGCTGACTCTCGGCAATCACGATGATGGCGACGGGCGCCTCCACGAGCCGGTCGGCGCGAGCTACCTGCCGCATCCGGCCTAGCGCGACCTGCGTGCCTGCCGACGATCCGGCCGTGATCAACTCGCCGGACGGTATCGGCTCGCATTTGGTGATGTGGTGGTCGATCGCCACCAGCAGGCCGTGGCGAGCAAGCAGGAAAGAGGGTTTTTCCTCGGCTCCGGCTCGACGTGGAAGGAGCTTTACGCGAGCGACCCTGCCGTCGGCTTTTCCGGACGGCACCACCATCACGACCCGATCGCCAAGCGATTCTTCGTCGTTCAAAGTGATGTTCCAAAGCGTGCGTAGCGCCAGCAGACTGCGTAACCAGATCGGCCGCTCTTTTAGCACGGCCGCACCACTGGATCGGCGCAGGAATGCCTGCTCAACGGTCGCCAACGCGCGATGTGCGTCCGTCTCGGTGTGCGCGACGCGTTTCAGTAACGCGGCGATCTCGGCGCTGCTGTTGCCGGTCGCTTGAGCCGGCACCGCCTTGCGGCCCAGAGTGGTCGGCGATCCGGCCGCCCAGTCGACGTCGGGGGCATCCCATTTGGCCGTGCCGCTCGAAGGCGCTTGGTCGAATGCCTTCAGCACGTCCGGAAGTGCGTAGGAATCGTCTAGGGCAACAAGCCAGGGGAGCGCGAGGAAAATGCCTTGCGGATCCTTGGTGAGGTAGCGCGGTCCGGTGGTGTCGGGCCAAAACGGCCCCTCCAATTCATCTGTCGTCTTGATCATCGACGGTCCGGCGCCGCTGATCACGATGCCTTCGGCGATGTCGGTAACCTTGGCGATTTCCTTTGCCAGCGCCTCGACCGGGAAGCCGGCTTGCGCGAAGGCACGCAGGACGAGCCCCGCCTTGACGACGATCGAGTCGTCTTCAGCGGCATCGAGGACCTTGTACCGCGCCGCGAACGCGAAGATCCCGTCCTTGACGGGTTGCGGCAGCTTGGTGGCCGACTTCGCCGCTGCGACCAGTGCCCGTGCATCGACGGCGCTCACGTGATCGAGCGAGGTCCATGTCAGTTTGCCGTCCTTTGCTCCCTTCTTGCCTTCAAGCGTGTGGTCGGTCAGAGCGTGAAACGACCACGGTTTGGCGAATGCGACACGCCGGGGCATGTCCGTCACGCCAAGCGCGCTGGTTTCGATGACTTGCCCGGTCACCGTCATCGTGAAGCTATGCGCGATGGAATTGGTGGCATCTAGCGCGGTCAGTTGACCGCGCAAGGCTTCGCCGGTGACTCGGGCACCGAGATTCGCCAAAGGGACGGTCTTCGCACCCAGCGTCTTGACGTTATCGGGCAAGCTCCCGATCGGCCACCGAATCCGACTGCGACGCTCTTTCAATGCCAGATCGACGCTGATCTCCGAGGACCAAAGCGGCAGTCCGCTGCCGACGACCATATGATCTAACCGGGTCGTCGGCCCCGGCTTTGAGGTCAAGTTGAACTCTCCGAAGCCTGAAACGGACCGGTAGGCGTATTGCCCCTCCGTCGCTTGCTCTCCGAGCGCAACGACGAGAATGGCCCGGACGACCGGATTCTCCGCCGACAGCCCTACGATGGGCTCAGACTTCGATCCAGTTGACCAGTCGGAACGAAGACGGACCACGCCGCGCTGATGGTCGACCGCGACCTTGAATTCGGAGGCTGGAATCTGCTGATTGAGCCACCCCAATGAGCCACCGAGCGTGTACGAAATCACTTCCGTGCCGCTCCGCTGCTTTGATTCCAGCAGGTAAGGATCGGTAGCCGCGACCTTCAAAACCCCGTCCAGAAGCAGCGTCCACGTCTTGGCGTCGGTTATTTCCACCGAGATCGTGTTCAGCAGTACGCCGCTGAAATCTTTGAGCGCTGCGGCAGGCGGCGCCGTGAAGGTTACGATGGTCTTTTCGCCAGCGGATCTCACTGCACCTTGTTCGAGGTGGAGACTTCGGCCCAGCAGCACGGTGTCGAGCGTTCCTCCGGAAAATTGGGGAACGCCGTCGTTGCCGGCCTGCGACTTGATTGTCAGGCCGAGCACGGCGGTCGTCGAGCCGGTGGCTTCCGTGGCGCTCCCGAGTTTCACGGGTATGTCGGTCATCCGGAACGACACGGTGGCGCCGCCGCCGCTGCTGACGGCCGGAACTCCCGGTGTGGTCTCAGTCGCAGCGACCTGAACATCCTCCCACTTGGCTTTGCCAAATCCGAGTTTGGCCTGCGCGGCGGTCAGCGAGATTGCGACCAGATTGCCCGTCGCGTAGGCGAACTCCGGCTCGAACGGGCCCTTGTCCCTCGTGCTTGCCCCCTTGAGTTTGAGGGAGACGGTGAAGAGAATTTTGGCGACGTCGATCTGCCAGTCGTTCGCTGGCTTGTTGTTGATGTGGAGATCCAGCAATCGAAGCGGCCTCAGCCGCAACGGACCTATATCGATCTCATATGCGCTGGGAGGCGCTCCGGTCGGATTCACCGCGTCATTGCAGAAGCGCCATTCGTAAATCGCCCGAGGCAATCGCGACCGGTCATAGGCCGATTGACGCGGACCGATGCTGAGTTCAGGACCGTCGGGGTCGAGTGCCAGCCCCTTGCCGTTGTCTCGTGTCTTGAGCGGAAGATCGCGAAACCAGAGGCCAAGTTTTCTGGTCGCATCTCCGTTCTGGATCTCGACAGGTTCGAAAATCGTCGCATATGAGAACCGCAGCGTTGTCGTGTTCTCGATATCGATCACGCCGGCTTCACGAAAGACGATACCTTGTGCATCGCCGCCGAACCCCTCTGCCGTAGGCATGCCTGCCATCAATGCGGCACGGGTATCGCGCCACAGCAAGGCGCTACCGAATTTCTGCTCCCGCAGGGCGGCGGCCCATCCAACGATCTTGACCTGATCACCTGTCCCGCCTGCGATGTCTTGGAGCGCGCCTGGCGCGAATGTCTTGGTCAATCCCTGGAGTGCGGTCCGGCCGGAAAATTTTTCGCCATCCAGCGAGAAGGTACCGAAAGCATAGTCGGTCCCCGAGATCTGGCTGAGATGATCTAGGCTGAAGCTCGGCGACCAAGTGATCCCTTCGATTAGCGTCCTGATCGGAACGTTGGCCATGGCCTGGGCCGAAAATCCAAATGCGCTCGCAATTTGCACGCGGGAAAGGCCGAGACGGTCCACCGCCTTTTGCCAAGCCAGCAGCAGGCGATCGAAATCGAGCGACGTAGGCGCGTCTGGAGGTGGCAACGGCGCCGGGGTGTCACGCGACGGCACCGGTGCTTTTTCCGGAAGCCGCGTATTTGCAAACAATTCGTCGAGAACCGGCAGGTCGTAGCGCAGCCGGGTCTTTAAACCCGGAAACTTCGAGCTCGCCGGTTGCAGTTCGATGCCCGGCAGCGTCACCGGAACGAGCGGCACTTGCGCGACCAAGCCCTTACCGGCCAATGGCAGCTCGTTGGGCGTATCCTGCGACAGAGAGAGTTTCGGAATTCCCTGCGCGGCATCATATTCTAGGATGATGTCGTATTTGGAAAGATCGAGCTCGCGGCATACTAGCCCGCGCGTCGCGGAGGGCGCGCCGGAGCTTTCGGAAGTCCGTGTCATGCCGATCGCAGTGACCAATGGCATGTCGACGTAGCGCGGCCACAGGTAGGCGGTTTCCTGGCCTCCGCCCTTGGGCATCTTGAGCTGGAAATCTTTTCCGGGCGTGAAGGTGCCGGAGAGAAGCGGCAGTAGTCCCGCCGTTGCGATTGTCCCGCGCCTGAAGGCGACCGGTGGGCTGGCCAACGCGGCAGGTCCCGCATCAAAGCCAGGGAGAATGTCTTGCGGCGAGGGACTGCCGGCCGCCAGCCACAAAACTCCATCCGCCGTGCCCGCCGCGCCGCTTAGCTCGACACTGATGTTTTCGATCTCTGTGTCCTTGAAGGTAGCCGAAACGTGGACATAGTCAGCGGCGGAGATCGTGATCCGCCGTCCAATCGGGCCGGCCCCGCCGGTTTCGTCGTCGAGGACGTATTCGACCGAACCTTCGAAACCGACGGCGTCGGACACTCCGGCCGCGCCGAGTGTGCTGATGGCGTCGGGCAGGGTGAGCGGTAGCTGCAGCCATCCATCCGCGATCGGAAGGAACGCATAGGTTCGGGTCGCGCCGTCGGGATGTACGCCGGCCTTACTGTAGCGCTCCACGAGGTTGCGCGCGAGGAGGTGCTGGTCGAGAAACCAGGTAACCCCTCCCTGCGCGGCGATGGAAGCGTTGATAACGGTGCGCGACGTCAGTGTCACCTTCGGTCCGGTAATCTTGTCCGGATCGCCATCCTGTAGCGAAACGTCGCGGCGGTCGGCATCGAGAGCAAATCGTACGCCGGTTTTCGAACCGCTCAGTTCGATCCGGTTCGGTAAGATGGCGACCTCGGTCGAAAGTTCGCCGTCGCGAACTGGCGAGCCGTTCAGGCTACCGCGGAGCGCACTGCGGTCGACCCAAAGCAACCAGTCGTTCGAAGCTTTCCCGAAAAGCCCGACCGATTTATCCTTCAGCTCCAGCGGCCAGCGGACCGCCAAATCGTCGGAAACTGTGTCGATATCGAGAAACAGCGGGTTCGAGGCGCTCGGATGAAATTTCGAACGTACGATCGAGAGCGCTTGGCGGATGCGATTGCCCACTTGGTCGGGAGACGCCAACTTGTCGTCATCCTCCTCCCTGACTAATTCCAGCGTCCAGACTGTCTTTTGCGACCGCAAAGGGTCGGCGATATGGATCAGGCGCAATACGACCTTGATGCGATCGGGTCCGGTCGAATCGCCAAATGACCGAAGCGGATTCACCACAGTACCTCGCAACTCGACGCCGTCGGGCGTGAGATCGAGCGCGATGAATGGACCCTCCGCGGGATCAACATCCTTAATCGTGACGGCGGGGATTTCGATCCGCGGAAGCCTGTTGAGATCGGTGACGCCGGTTACGGAACCAACGAATGCCGCTACTGTCGTATTAGTCATCTTGGCGAGACGCAGAAAGCCCAACGGATGTTCCTGGGTGCCGCCTTTGGCGCTCACCAGGACACGGAGCCTGTTCGCGGCGAGAGAGAACCGCGGCACTTCGATCTCGACCGAGGTTTGCGGCGTCGGCCAAGGATCGAGCGGTGCAACCAGCAAGGTCGAGAATCCGAGAGTGCTTTTCCCGGTGTCGGGATCGTCCTCGGGCTTGGCCGCGCGCGCGAAGTAGCGATGGGTCGCGCCGCCGAATCCGAGTGAGGATTGCCGGGCCTGAACGTTGGCGGCCAAAAGGTAGGGCGTCCGAAAGCCGATGGTCGCCTTTACGGCCTCGATATGCTTCTTCGGGTCGGCCTTGATATTGATCTTGATTGTAGTTTTGGCATCCGACTCGGGGGCTTGGAGCGCGACACGCAGGCCGAGTGTCGAGTTGACGAGCGAGAGATCCGGCCGATTTATTCCGAGATACGAAACAGAGAGCTGGGCGTTCCAACAGAAATGCGTCGAATCGAGCGGGACGTCCTGCTCGAGGGCGAGCTTCGGACCGATCAGGCTGATGCTGCGCAGCTCAGTCGTCTCTGCCATGGCTAACGACCCCTCTGGACTACGTCTTCTTGCGGAGCTGCGAGTCCGTGGAACGCTTGAAGCACCAGGTGACGGCGAGGCCCGAACACCATCGTTCGGGTTAGGGCGTCCGCAAGCTTCGGCAGGTCTTTACTCGCTGTGCTGAGCGCCGCGGTCTCCGCCAGGGTGGCTGGCTTTACCAGGATCATGGTTACGATGACGGGGCCGGAGTCGGGATTAAGCTTGTTGAGTTCCGGCTCGGCGGACAGGCGGCACGACCAGCGCATCGAAATGTCGGCCGCTGCGGCAGGTTGGGTCATCATGGTCGTGAGGCCAGCCAGCGTATCGGCCGCGCCAGGCGTGTTTTCCAGCGTGGTGAAGGCGGCTTCGATATCCCCGATCGTGCGGGCGGCGTCCGCTTTCAGATGGACCATCGCTAGAAAATCAACGGGGCTGTCTGGCTTGAGCTTCCTAAGCTCGTTGAGATCGATATCAGCGGCAGCCGGAACCTCGTCGCTGCGGACAGGCAGAAGATTGTGCTTCGGGACGTCGTCGAGCGACCGCCGCCGTGAGATCGCGCGGGCACGCATCGCATTTAAGACCGAGGTTTTCAGTGCCTTGAGTGCATCGACGCGATTTGCATTGCCGCCCGCCGCTGCGATGGCCGCATCGAGCAACGTTGTGATTGCGGCACGTGCAGTCCCGTTGGTCGCCGCGATCTCCGGATCGGCGGGCCAGAACCAGCTCGCCGGCGCGCCGACGGCGATGTCCGCGAACCCTTCTGCCGGAAGCCCGGCAAGCCAGCGCACGTCGAGTGTTTTGGGTAGGGCGAAGTTCCCGCTCTTCGGTCCCGGCCAGATCGCGACCCTGTCGACCGCATAGGGGCGGACGGTAGCAACGATCTGTTTTGCGATTTGCTTCAAGCGTTCCGAGCCGGATCCGTCCGCGTAGGCCTGGATCGCATCGACGAAGACCTGAACATTGTTCCGGAAAGCCGTCCATTGCGGGGCAGGCGGTGGAACGGGATCGGCGACGCCTTGCGGCGGCGTCAAAGTCAACGCCAGCATGCCGCCGGCGCCGTTCACACCCGGCTCCGGGCCGATCTCGCCCCACAGGGTGGTATCCGCCGGGATCAAGTGCAGGTCGGCCGGAACCAGCATCGGTGGCAGGGCGGCCGGCGCGAAATTTTCCAGTAGCGGCTTTACATTCTTGCCATTGAGGTCCGTGGGTTCTCCCCTGACCGGCAGGTTCAACCTCGCGGCATAGTGCGTATACGGTGGCAGGAGCGGAAGCTCCGGCTGTACGGTCAGGGTCGCTTCGAGTTCAGGGCTGACAAAGCGGGAGCCGATTAATTGGGTAAGGTAGAGCGCGTTGCGTTTGACTGCCTTGTTGTCGGGATCGTTGGTCAATGCACCGATTTCGACCTCGCCGACGCGCACCTGACCATCATCGGTCTCTATCGACATCCTGTAGCTGACCGCGGGATCGGGCAGCCGGTAGAGATTTGGAGCTTCTTCATCGCCGAGCCAGATTTTGCGGGACTCATCGAACAATCCATCGACAATGCGGACCAAAGGCCACTCGACCACGACCTTGACCGGTAGATCCTCTTTGACGGGCCGCGCGATGGACCACGAAGGCGCAGGCGCTACCTTCCTGTCTTGCCATGGTCCGACTTCGCCGCCCTTCTGCTTCCACGGCAGGACAAGTTGATATCCGGACTCATCGACCGTGGCGACGCTCGACGGCGAGACCACGACGCCGGCGGCGACATGCGCCGTGGCATGCAGCCGGAAGCCATAAGGCATTGCCGTCATATTTAGCACGTAGGCGCCTCGCCACAGATCAGGATGGCGTTGGTACATTTCCCGGAGCAGATCGATGTCGACATCGTCGACGGAAATCTCGCCGAACCGCTCGCGCATGGCCTCCTTGATGATGGAGAGGCCTTTGGGAAGGGGCAAGCGCCGATAGTCGTGCCGGGGTTGCCTGAAAGGTCCGAACGCTTCGAGCAGGTCGATATCGATCGGACTCGACGCCGCAGCGGTTACAAGGTCGGCCCATTTCGGCGCCGAAAATTCACGCCAGAAGCCGACGGCGACATGACGCATGGAAAGCCCGGCGTCGACGCGGATATTGGCATCGGACAGGATTTCTTCGGGATGGCGTGACACGATGATCTGGACCGACTCGCCGGGCCGCATGACGCCATTCCTGTCGACCCTGTCGTTTCGACGCGTGGCCAGAATTACGGGCGCAGCCAGCGGCTCGGTGCGCTCCACGACAGCATCCGCAAAATACTGCCGCAGCGCATCCGAGATCTTCGCTTTCGTCATATTTCCGGGCAGCGAAGCCTCGAAGTTCTGTACGGCGACGGACGTCTTCGCAGGCCCACCCGCCTTTGCCACGGCGGCTTGTTGCTGTGTCTCCACCGCCTGCGCAAGATTTTCGTAGCGTCCGAACGGCCGCACGGCGTATTTGCGCGCCTTGCCCCAGCGGTCGGTTTCCAACAGCGTGACCGAGAGCCGCCCGTCGTGGTCCGGAGCCAGTCGCCAAGGGTTGGGCCGCGTCAACATCGCGAACGCAAGACCGGCCCGGCCGTCCGGGCGCCGTGCCGGACCTTGCTCCATAAAGCGCCGCGTCCACGGTCCGATCCGGGCAACCAGTTCCAATCGCTTCGATGCGGTCTCCGGAATCTTCATCGAGCCGGCCTTGTTGGGGAAACGGCCCAATATCCGCAACAGTGTAGCGATCGTGTTGATAGGCGCTGACCTGTCAGGATCTGGGTCGATATTAGTCGACTCAATTCCGTCGCCGAACAGTATCGCTGCGAGCCAGGTGTCGGGAATACTAGCGAAACGGCCCCACGGGCCGTCGTGTTCGGTTGCCGTTTCGGTCGTCGGATCGATCGTCGCATCGTCCGACAGCTTCAAAGCCTTCAAGAATTCGTCTGTCAGGTCGGCGCTATCGTCCAGTGCAACGAAGCGGACATAGGCCAGTTCGTCGTTTTGTTTCTTGCCGGCGGTCTTCAACAGTAGCGCGTTGCTGACCGGCTCTCCGCCGATCGGAAATTCCTTCTTGTCGCCCCAGCCTTGCACCATCAAGACGCGTCGCTGGCTGGACCCGTCGGTCGGTACAAGCGGCTCGATTTCGATTGCTATCCGTTCCCCTGTTGTCGCCGAACGCAGCGTCACGACCTCCATCGCTGCTTTGAGTTTGAGGGTGGCGTACCGGATACGACGGCGACGCAGGGGCGGAGGCAGTTTCGCTTCGGCTTCCTGAAGCGGCTGCACGGTAGGCCGCAGTTCGATCTGCACCAGGGCAAGCGCCTCGTCGTCGCGCAGCGCTTTCACGGCATCGGTTCGGCCGGATGCGGGTGCCGCGCCGTGATGCGACACCAGTTCGGCGAGGCCGTCGGTCGTGAACATGACGTCGACGAAGGGGGCGCCTCTCGCATTCGGCGCATTCGCATAACGCGGCAGTACCAGGTTCAATGCGTCCTTGAGCAGAGGGAGAGCCTTGTCCGATGTCAGGAAATGGCCGCTCTCCACGTCGTAGAGACGAAGTGCGGCAGCGAGACCGAGCGTGCGCAGGATACCCCAGCCGGCCGGATCTCGGTCCGTGACGGTCTCATCGAGGTAAGCGGAGAGCTTTTCCGCGTTGAGCGGTGGCGCCGATTCCAGCACCGGCTCGTAGCGGCGGAATGACGGCGTCGTCTCGAGGTCATACTGGAGCACATCCAGTACGTCGGCGATGATCGGATGCAGCGACGGCGCAAGCGAGACCTTGATGGTTATCGAGAGTTCCTTGTTTTTGGTGTCTCTGGACGGTTTCCCAGTCTTGTCGTACGGCGTCAGTTTCAGAGCAAGATTGGCGAATGTGTCGGGGGTCGCGTCGGCGGTTGTGTCGCTTGCGCTAAGATCGCCGACCAACACGAGGCCCCGCAGCAGCCGCCGGACCTGATCGATCGTCAACGGGTCGCCTTCATTTGCGTTCTTGAGGTAGCGTCCCGACAGCTTGTTCTCCTCGAGCGGCCTCGGCGCACTCGGATGTTTCGGATCCTCCGACGCAAATCCGAACGTGCTCGGCATGCTCGCGGGCGACGTCTCCCATTGGACCAGGATGCTGGCAGGGCGCTGGTGCCGGAACAGTGCCGCGACGTCGTTTTCCTCAGGCATCGTCAGCAACGAACGGCGTACCGGACGTTTCGGCCAGATCAGGAAGGATTCGGCAGGCGAATACCAGGTCGTCCTGCGTTTGCCGAACCTGCGGTCGAGGGCCGTATCGGTCAGCCGTTGTGTCTCGCTAGGATAAAGTACCCCGACCCGTGCGAAATCGCCGGTCTCCGAGGGCTCCTGGCCTCGGTCCCGCGCCGGCAGCCGCAGCACCCTTCCGATCGATGTTACTAGCCGCAGCGGCGTCGCGGCGCCGTCGTCGTTGTGTGGCACCGCGGTCGCATCCAGCGAGAAGAGATCGTAGCCAGCGATCAGCGTATGCAGGTCGGTCGCGGCGAACTGGTCGTTGCCCTGGAGCACAACCTTGTCCGGTCGCGCCGTCCAGGCAAGCTTCACGCCGGTCCTTTGATCGCCGTCGCACAGCAGCCGGGCGGTCTCGGCCGCGTCCTCTTTGCCGACGAAATCGTCGAATGTCGCACTGACCAGGGGATACCAGAGGTGCAGGCGGCCGCTCGACGGGAAGATGTATTGCGATTTGAACGGCTCGAACTTGACGTCGACCGGATGCTCGAACCGTTCGATCGTGGTATTGATCGCGGGCTCTTCCTCGCCGCCTATCCATAGCTGGAGCTGGATCGCGGACCATTCCGGATCGAGCTCCTTCTTCGTCGCCGACGGCTTTGGCCGCAAATAAAGGCGGGCCGCGCGAACGCGCGCGACATCATCTGGACCTTGCGGTTGGACCTCGAGTGTCGTCAGCAGTGTGGTCCATTCTGCGTTGGAAACGAAGTAGTCCTTCGTAACTGTTTCCGGCTCTGGCAACTGGCCCGGCGTGGTTTGCGTCCTGATGCGGCGCGCGATCCTCGTGATCCTGACGGGCCGACCTGGCGTGACGTCCTTGTGCAGCGTTATATCCGTCTCGTGCTGCCCGGGATCACTTGCCGCGCGATCCGGCACTGGCGGCTCGTTGCGCGCCTGCGACAACGCATCTGCGCCAAACTGCCCTACGGCTATGGTGCGCTCCGTCCTGACGCGAAGAATGTAGTCGGTAGCGGGTCTGAGCTTGGGAGGTACGGACTCGTCGGTGGTCGATTTGTTCGCGCTGGACTCGTCCTCTTCCTCCTCGACCGTAAGTTCAAGGAACTTGTCCGGCGTTGGCGTCGGGGCCTTCTGCAATGGCGGCATGTCCGGATAGCGGAAGCGCGCGATGGCCTTGAGCAAGCCCTTCTCGGCAGCCTCCGGCTTCGGTACGGTCGCGGAGTGCAGGGTATCGAGCGACCCCGACGTACCGGCGCAGTCGACGGCAACGATCGCATATGAGATGCGGGTATCGTCGGTAACGACTACGGTCTTGTCGATCTTTTCGCTGGACAGCGCGGGCGGCAGCAAGGCGCCTCGGATGGCGGGGTCGACGTCCTTGAGGTCGTCGACGAATTGCAATCGCGTCCTGAGCCGCCGCTTGCGCAGTTGGATCTTGCCGCTCGGGTCGAGCACTGGTTTTCCGTCCTCGCCCTTGAGCACGATAATCGCGATGTGATCACCCGACTTGACTGTTAGCTGGACAACTCCCGGCCGCGCAGTTTTGGACGGCAACGCGCCGAGCGCCGTGATGCGCCGCTCGATGCGATAATGCTTCAGATGGAATTCCGGGTCGCTGTAGGGCGTCGTGGAGTGCGACCAAGCGGGTTCGAGATCCCAGCTCACCTTTACGCCGGTCGCTGTGGGTTTGATGCCGACTTCGTTCAGCGCGGGAGACATACTGCGGAACATGCGTTCAGGAGGATTGAACAGCAGAACGGCAGGTGGCGGTGGATCGATCGACGGGCCGGGCTCGCGAGGCACGCGCGTGTGGACGGTGAAATCCCTCGAAGCGGCCGGTACCTTGTCCTGCGGCGTCCGGCCGGGGAACAGGTCGTCGACGCGCTTTCCCGTTAAGACGAAGGTAAGCCCGAGCGCTCTGGGGTCGAATTCCAGCTTGCCGGCGATATATTCTTCGGCGGCGTTCTCCAACGTCGGTTTGTCCTTCACGAAGGTGAATAGCCCCGCCATCTGCTGCGCGGATTCGGCGACAGTCGCGATGAAGCAGGAACGTGCTTCCTCGACCTGCTGCATCCTCTTGAAGCGTGAGCCGCAATCCGCGCGCGAGCGCGCCGCGGCGGCGAGCATGATGTTGGCGGCTTCGGGATCGTCGGGCAGGGCGTATGGCTCTACTTCCCAAGGAACCGATTCGATGTCGGTTGCGTCATAGTGGATGCCGCCTATTTCGCCCGCAGCCATGAAACAGCCGGCCTGGAAGGCCTGTTTGAGGGTTGGCCGCGAAGTGCCATTCCCGTTGCCCGTGCTGTCGACGTTCAGCCCGAACTTCGCATCCCAGTCGGTAAAGATATCCAATGGGTTGTTGATGTCGCTCTTCGCATTCCCCAGGATCTCGTCCCTGTCGATACCCCGGATCACGTAGGTAGGTGTGGTCTCCGTTTCGTCGGTCAGGGGAGCAGCGTAGAAGTGGCTGCGCTTGTCGCTGTCGTGCTCATCCAACGGATAGTTGTCGCGCGGAATAAGCTGGACGAGATAATAATCTTCCTTGGATGAGCCTTTCGGGGCGAGGATCGGAATCAGCAGGGCCCAATACGAAACCTCACCGAATCCGACGCCAACGATTTCATCGTCCTGCTCTGAATCTTGCGGACTGGCGCTTGCTTCCCGGCGGTCAACGTCCTCGTCGACGCGGCGGTCGGATTTACCGGCATTTTCGGCGCGCGATGGCTCGGGTAGCGGGGTCGGGCGGGATACCGGCACGCCGGCTTCTGGGTTTGGATAGGTCGAGGCGAGACCCAGTGCAAGGAAGCGTTCCACCCGGGCTCTCGCCTCGGTAAGCTGGCCGGCGCTTCCCAGCGTGAACCCGATTCCGAGTGACAAGGTACGCCCGAACGCTCCGACTGCGACCGAAGCCTCGATCTGTGCGGCAAGTCCGGACGGCTGGATTAGCAATTCGACGCCGATATGGATGGTGATGGAGCGCGAGAAGCCGCAGGAGAGGCTGAACCATTTCGTCCGCAGCCACATCCGCACCGAGAATTCGAGCGTCAGGTCGAGCGTGATGACGCCGTAGAACATCGAGTCCGAGATGTTAGCCGACAAGTATGCGATCAGCTTCGCGCCCAGCGCGAAATCCGCGCGGGCCGTGATCGCGGCGCCGAAGCTGCCGCCCGTGTCGTAGGAGAACGCGGCGAAGCCACGGGCTCGAAACGCCAGACCGTAGAGTATGGCGTTATCCTCGAACCGCAGCACGGTGCCTCCCTCGACCGAGAGGAAGAAGTTTCCGTTGGGCTTGCCGACCGAGAATCCCAGTTCGTACGGCCAGCCATATTCCATATGGAAAAGGCCGGGCCGTATGTACATCGTGGAAGACCAACGCACGGCCTTCATCGCCGCTTTGAGTTCGTCGGGCAACTTGGGATGGTCGCCGATTTCGGCGCCCGGGTTATACACGGCGCGCGCCAGGAATTCGCGCCGCGGTACCGACAGATAGAGGTAGCCGGTCAGGCTTGGGTTGGAGGTCCAGCCGGCATGGGTACGCCGGCCCTCGCGCCAATCGGCGTAATTGTAGGCGATCCAGACCCGCAGATTCATCAGGAAGGTCAGATCGGTCCGGAGCGCGACGACGATGTCGAACAGCGCGAGATTTGGAAGGTTCTTTTCGCCTTCCTCATTGTATTTCGATGTTGTCGACACCGAAGTCAGCGAGAACATGCCGCGCAAAGCCAGCGTTATCGCGGCATTGTCATAGGTCGGCCACCACGCTTTCACGTCGTCCAGGTTGCCCGCATACTTCGAGACTTCGTCGAGAATCTTTACGAGTTCGCGCGGTGTCTCGGCCTTTTCGGCGGCCGCGATTCCGGCGAGCGTATAGCGGTAGCCGAATCCGAAGCCGACTTCGCGCAGGAAGATGGTACCGATCGGAGTCGGGATCTTCTCCGACATGTCGTTGCGCTGAACGTAGAGGAAGAAGGCGGGGCGCTTCTCCGCCACATCCTTCTTTTCGAGCTGAAGGAATCCCATCGACGCCGACATCGACGCCCACCCCTGGATCCGCAGCGAGCCGGAAGCGAGAAATCCTTTGGCGGTCACATTGGCCGGCAATACGTCGGGCGCGAACAGTGTCGGCAGCTTGCCATCGACCGCGATCGCCGTTCCCGAAGCCTCGGCCATCGAACCGAGCGACAGGCCGACGCCGAGACCGTCGAACCGCACGCGGGGAAGCCCCTTGCCGGATTCGGGTGGGGCGATCCAGAGCTTGTGAAAATCGAACCGCGGCGTCACGATATCGCCGAAGTCGGTGAAATTGACCTGGCCCGAGATCGAGAACGCCGGCGAACCTCCGAATTCGGAAGCCGAGGGATGGAAGCCGACGCCTCGCAGTTCGAACGAGAACAGGTCGAAGAAGGTCGACCGCTTCGGCGGTTCAACCGTGACCTGGAACTCGATGTGATTCAGCAGCACCCGCGGATCGGACGCCAGCGGAGCTTCATCGAGCACGATCCGCAATGCGGATAGATTCTTGAGCAGGCCGTCGGCGAAGGCGCTGCTGCTAGGCCTGAATTCGGCCGAGCCGGTCAGCGTGAAGTAGAAATGGTACTGGCCCTGCTGGACGAATTTCAAGCCGAGCTTGGTGACCGTGATGGTGAACTGTGTTCCCTCGCAACGCAGCGGATCGGCGCTCTTGTCAAGGACCGCCTTCGCCGCTTGAAGACTCAGCCTGCCGTTATCCTGTGCGAAGTTGAGCTCGATCGATGCCTTGGCTTCGCCGACCAGCGTCGGCGGCAGGTTGCCGTGGCCGGTGAGCGCGAAGGTCTGGATCTGGCTGCGCTTGATCGAAAGTTGCCCCTTGTCGAAGCGGAACGGCATGTCGACGCCGGCAAGTGTCACCGGATTTGACTGGACTTGGGCGCTGAGATCGATGCCGTCGCGCGATACGATGAACTGGTCTACTTCGAAACCGAGACTGCTGCCGCTGGTCGAGAGCTTGTCGTAGGACAGCACGATTGCTGCGCCGTCGTTCAGTCCTAGTCGGGGATCGCCGTCGCTGAGATCGAGGAATAGCGGCTTGAAATTCGGGGGAGGATCTTCGTCTGGCTTGTCTTTCTTGATGAATTTTCCGCTCAGGCCGAGAAGATCAAACGTATTCTTTTTCCCGATTTCGATGTCGAAGCGACCGCCTGCGATTTGCATCGAAAGAGAGTTGAGATCGATGTCCAGGTTAAGCTGGGTATCGATGGCGCTGTCGGATATTTTGATTTCAACGTCGAGCGGGATCGCGATCTTCGGCGGCGCAACCGTGGCTTGTTTGCTGCTGGTGATGCGGATATGCTGACTGAACTGCTTCAGAGGATCGTCAGACGACGCGGCTTCCGCCTTCGGCGAGCGGAATAGCGACAGGATACGGTTCGTATCGACCGCGGGAACGATATCGAAGCTGGAGGCGGCGAGCGGTCCGATCGAGGACCAGCGCGCCGCCAACAGAAGATGGCCGATAGGAACGACTACTCCACCACCCGGGGCAGGAATCGTCTGCGTCGTGCGGTCTTCCGTCTTCAGTTCTTGGAAGAACCTGGCCCGGCCATTGTCGATCACGACCAATGCGACCGCGACGGAAGGATCCTTCGGCGTAACAGTCAGTCCAAGCAGTGGCGGATTCGGCGCGCCGTTCTTGCCGGGCACTCCCGATACCGGCTCGCTCGGGGCCGACTCGTGGCCGAGCCAGAGATCGGTTGAGAGCGTCGCCGATTTGCTGCCGGCTCCTTGCTGGAGCACGAGCGCGAGCCAGCCCCTTTCGAGATCGCAGACCAGGGCCGGAGTAAGCTCGAACGGGATTTCAAGACGGAAGCCGAGAAATTCGCGTTTGAACGGTGCCGAACCGACGTCGGGATCGCTCGGTGTGACCACGATCTGGACCACGCGCCAGTGGATGAGGTCGAGACGAACCTCGACGATAATGTGTTTAGCGACGGCCCGGCCGGCTCCCGCGATGGCTTCAGCCAATGTCGAGATTATCTCGGAGATCAGTTTGAATGCAGCCTCGGCGAGGCCCGCAAGGGCGCGGACGCCCGCGGCGCCTTGCTGCGCCAGCCAGGTTGCGGCCGCGGCCGCCAGCGCGCCGATACGCCGCAGCACGGCCAGAAATCCATCCATGCTGGGAAAGTCCGGCGTTCCCGGCGCGTCGATCTTCGGTACTTCGATTTTGTGGATCAGCGCCAGCAGCCGACGCGCCTGCTCGTCGATGACGTGCGCAGCAAACAGAGCGAGATTGATGGGGTAGGGCTCGACTACGTTTAGCCTGAGGAGTCTCGGCATGAGCTCGTTGCCGGCATATTTCAGCTCGATTTTGGAAGACACGGCAAGGACGAGGTTTGGGTCGGTTCGCGCGCTTACGACCGCGCGTTTGATATCGAGCGTTAGAAGAACCTCCAGCGGACCGCCAAGAGGCCCGGACACGACCACGTCCACGGTCACCCCGGACAAGACCACCACAAACGGTCCCGGCAGCGTTTCCTTCAAGTCGATGGTATCGATAGTCTGGCTTTGCGTGGCCACGCTGATTTTTGACGTAGCGACCGAAACCTGACTGCCATTGACGCTTAAGGCAACGTTTTCGGCAACCAGAATGTCCTTGGCCCCGAATGTAACGGTTGCCGTGGATGGCGTGGTAGCAAGAGTCAGCTTGCCGTTGGCAACATCGAAATCGATCGCAGGCTTCGGATTAAAGTCGACCTTGATTTTGAGCTGGGTCTGCAGCGGAATGCGCAGGAAGGACAAATCGATGTTGGGTAGATGCACCCCCTTCAACGACCAGTTCGGCAGCGGGACGTGAGGAAAGCTAAGGCCAAGATGCGGCAATGCGGGCACATCGATGCTCGGCAATACCTGAAGGATATCGCCCCGCGTCAGTTCGACCTCGATCCGCACCACGGCGTCGGCACCGGCGACTGCGAAGGGCGACACAAAGCCGGCCGAAAAGAGCGCCTCCGCGCGAGCGCGAAACACCGGTTCGTCTGCCTCGACACCCGCAAGCAAGCCTGCGGGGTTTATCTCGAGGTGAAACGTGGTCGCGGCGCCGGCAATCCCGACAATACCGATAAAGCTGGCCACTTCCCCTTGCTGGGTGCTTCCGTCGGCTTTGATGGCGAGCTTGCTCAGTTCGTCGTGTAGCCGGTTGAGTTCCAGGGCGGCAATGCGTTGAGCTTCACCGCTCGCCGCCTCGACAGCCTCCTTCCAGGTGAGGAGGCGTTTATCGGCGCCATCGTCGGCAATTGCGGCTCCGTTTATGGTCAGCGGTTTGCCGAGAAAGAATGTGCCCTGCATATCGGGCTGCGGGCCGAACTTGACCTTGAACGATTTCGCCTGAAAAGGCGCGCGGGTTTCGTCGGCTTCGAACCAAGCTGAAGTCACACCATTGGTGTGCACAAAAATCTTCATCATCCCGCCCCCGGGAAAATGTGCCCAGCTCAAATATATCTGTCGGGATGCCAGAAAATTCCACCCCGTAACAACTAAGAGTAGAATGCCAATGTACGAGCCTGTCAACCCGGTCCATTGGCGCACCCAAGCAAATTAAGAACCGTCATCGACTTTATCAGTCCAGCCTCGACTAGCCCGTCGCGCCTCTGATAACTCCTTGCGCTACCAGCCCTTAGCGCGGGCACGCCTGCGCAGCCGCTGCCGAAGGTCAATTATTCCAGCCATCCCGTCACCGCTTTCATCGTGCAGCGGTTTCTGGAAGCACGAAGCTAGGTAGCTTGGCCATTCCTGCAGATGCGTCGCCGAGCGCCATGTTCGGTATTGGGTCGAATATTCGCTGCTTGACGTGGCTGATTAGCGCTTGCGCAAAGCCGTTCTGCTGGTAGCGACGTTGGAGCAGCAGTTGTGGATTTTCGGTTCTGTGCTTAGCTAAGAACCTTAGACAGCAGAATGATCGGCGGATATAATGGATGACCTAATTGGCTAGAAAACCAATCTTCGATACGGGATCGCGATCTCCGGCCGTTCATGGCTTAAGGCTTCGCGGCTACGACAACAACGAGCTTGTCTTCCGCAAAAGTTGCATCGTCCTGAGCGTAAACTACTCCGCCACCGACGGAATGCATGAGCGCTCGGGTTAGCGCGCCGGCCGCCGACGACTTCGGTAAGTCTTCAAAATGAGATGAATTAGGAACATCTTGGATTGATATTTTTTTTGAAATTACAGTCACACCATTATACCAAATTGGAGGATGCAAAGGGTCATTCGAAGGGACGACTTTTGGCGAACGAACAGGCGCGGGAAGTTTGGCAGACCACGATGCTTCCAAAAGGCTTTTGTAGATCTCATTCGCCAAAGAATAAGCTTCAGCGTTGTCAGCCAAATAGCGCACTTCAACTACGCCTTTCGGTGAGTCGTAAATGAGCTTCGAAAACATCTCTGCGTCGAGATGTCGTTGGCTCATCCGTTGACGCAATCGTTCGAGCTCCAACTCTGCTTGTTTCGTTCGCGCCTTTGCGTCTTCCGCATCTTTTCGTAATCGATCTCCTTGAACAGCAAGTTCCGCAATTCTTTCGTTCGACTTAGCCGTTTCCTGATGAGCGATGTCTGAAGCGGCGACAGCCTGCTTGGTCGCAGCCTCGTTGATCGAAATTCGCACATCTGCAAACTTCTCCTTGACGGTGCCTGTTTTGATCGCGCCGGCTGTCCCGATTGCAACGAGGAATGCCCCAAGTACAAGCGTTCCATTGAAAAAATTGAACCAAAAATCAGCGGCCTCAGGTGAAGAGTCGAACATTGAGGCGGTCTCTTCCTTCGTGGATCGGGCTTCGTTGCTGGTGGCGTGATCCTCTGCGCTTTGAGTTGCATGACGTAACGCCGCGTTCGGACCATATAGTCCCCAAAACACGCTGCCGCCCAATGCGAATCCCATTATCGCCGCGAATAGCGGCCAGATGAACAGGCGTTGAAACACGCAATCCCCGGTCGTCAAATCCTATTTGAGACTACCGCCTCCGGTTCCTTCACCGCAAGAGCCGACCTTGGAAGAACCTACGCAAATGACTCCAATCGGCTTGCGGGCGGTGGCGCGGCGGACCAACCAGCGACTGCATACTCGGGAGCAGTTCGAAAGGTCGACACGAGCCCTTTCGAGGTCTTGGCAACCAAGGCCGTGACCGTCCATCACGTAGGCCTACGCCTGAGCGAGGCAGCGACCGCGCACGCCGAAGGGCGGCAATCCCAGTCGTCGATCTCGACGATGTAGTCGACGAATTCCTCCGGCGGCTTGCGCCGCCGCGTCGCTTTTCTTGGCGCCTTCGACTTCAGCTCGGTGACCATCGCAGACTCGCCTGATCATGGTGAGCGCAACGAGGCTATCCGAATCTGTCGTCCTGCGGAAACCGGATCTCGAGATCCAGGAACTCCAGAATATATACAAATAGCTGATTTATGAGAGTTATTTGACCCTTCGGGAAGCGCAACATAGGGTCCGTCGCATCGACTTCGCGCATCCGCGCGAGGTCGCTTGCAAGGAAATGAATTTTCGATGACCGAATATTTTGGAAAGAAGTACGCCGAGGTTGACGAGGCTTTTCTCGCGCCTCCCGCCGCCCTGGTGGCGCCGCGCCTGATCGGATGCGTGCTGCACCACGACAACCATGGCGCCGAGACTGCGATCATGCTGATCGACGTCGAGGCGTACGGAGGAGGAAGCGACCGAGCCTCTCACCTCCATCCCGAGAACCGGTCGCGACGCAACCGCGGGGCCACGAACCTGACGCCGCACGGGACCGTGCGCATTCATGGCTACCGCGACATGTGGGCCATGGACATCGTCTGCGGAGAGGGAGGTGCAGGAAGCACCGTTCTGGTCCGGGCCGGCCTTCCCGTAGCGGGCATCGACATCATGGCCGAGCGCCGCAGCCTGCCTAAGGGCGCCGACATGTCCATCAAGCAGCGCAAGCCGGGCTACGAGAAGAAGCTTTGCAACGCTCCCTGCAAGCTGGCCGAGGGTCTCGGAATCTATCCCGAGCTCGATGGCGCCTCGCTTCTGAAGCGCCCCTTCCGTCTGCTCCGTCCCGTGGAGCCCGTGACGAACCTGCTCAACGGAGAGCGCGTGGGCGTCACCCAGGACAGGGAGCTTCCGTGGCGCTGGGGCCATCCCGATCACCAGGCATGGCTCGCCAAGAAATTTCCGCCGAAGGATCCGAAGTGAGCGCGAACATCCGCATCCCGGCCGACTTCGAGCCGCATGCGCGCACGATCTTGGCATGGGCGATCCACCGGGAGTGGGGCGGCGACCGCGAGAGGGTCGAGCGCGAGCTTGAGAGGGTGGTCCGCGCCATCGCGGAGGACGAGCCGGTGACGCTGCTGGTGCCGCCGGACCTCGTCGGCGCCGCCAGACTGCGCAGCTTCGGCCCCGAGGTCGAGGTCGTGTCGGCGCCCGTCGACGATGTCTGGATGCGCGACATCGCGCCGGTGTTCGCCAAGCGCGGCGGCGACACTGTCGCCATCGACCTCAACTTCAACGGCTGGGACGGCTCGCGCAACGTGCGGCCGGGCGACCGTCTGGCGCGCACCCACGACTTCGGCGTGCCAGTTGTCGGAGTGCCGTTCGTCGGCGAGGGCGGCGCCTTCATCACCGACGGCGCGGGTCTTGCTGTGGCGACCCGGAGCTGTCTGTTCTCGCGCAATCCGCATCTCGACGAGGCCGCCATTACACGATCCTTCGGCCGCATCGGAATTCACACTGTCCTCTGGCTCGACGGCGACCGTCGGGAGCCGATTACGACCGGACATCCGGACGGCTACATGGCGTTCTTGCCCGATCGCAGCCTCCTCGTCGAAGCCGCCGGCCGCGGCCATGGACGGCGAACGCGCGGCCGCGACCTCGCGGTCCTGCGTCAGGCCGTCGAAGAAGGTCGACTCCGAGCCCTGAGACCGTTCGGTCGTCCGCGCGAAAGCTGCTTCGAAGTCGCTTCGGCGCAGTTCGCCGGCACCTACCTGAACTTCTTTGTCACACGGAATAGCGTGCTGACCGCGCGCTTCGGCGACGAGCACGAGGACCCCCGCGCAGAGAGCCAGTTGCGCGAGTTCTTCCCGGACCGCGAGATCCGCATGCTCGATATCAATGCCATCCTGCGCGGTGGCGGCGGTATACGCTGCCTGACGCAGCCGATGCCGTCATGAGAGCAAATCGGTGCCGACTCCGCGTCGGCGTCCCGCAAAGAATCCCGATTACGCGGGGCCCTGCGCCACGATCTCGCGCAGGATTGCCAGGCCGTCCCTGCGGCCCGATCAGATCCCGGGCGGCGTTTTCGAACTCCTGCCGGTCTATCTTTGGCGAAGTCGTCCCAGCAGCCAGCGGCGGCGTACCGCCCGGTCGCGACGGATACTCAAGCTGATCGGACCAGAACGTGCTGCGATGCGCGAGTGCCTTCCGCGCGCAATCAGGGCGACCGACATCTCAATAGACTAAGGGCCTCTTGACCCATGTTCCCTCTCTGAATCCTGGCAGTCTCCTGCTATGTCGAATCTCGAAGCGACGGTCGCGGTGACTCTTGCTCGCGCAGTCGCCAACACATGGGACGCGCGTTTTCTACTACGGATCGCCATGCTCCCGTTTAAGAGGCGAGAATTCAGGGCGTGAATCTGCGATTTGTTCTAGGATCATTCGACCTTCCCCATCCTCGCGCTCCCTCAACCGTGCCGGGATCGCTTCGCCGTGCAGCTGCGCTCGAAGGTCATCCCATCGTTCCTGCAGCACCTGCCAATTATGCTCGTCGTAAGTGCCTTTGAAGATCACGGGCCGGATTTCGATGCGAGGCAGGTCGGCGCCTGTCTTCCCCTCCGCTATGGCTCGGTTGAGCTCCCTGGCCCAGCGGCAGTTGACCCGGTCGACCCTGCCGATCTGCTGCTCGACCACGCCTGGATTCCACTCGGGGTGCAAGAGAACGACGATCCGGCAGCTTTCGTGCAGGTTCAGGCCTTCGCGCCCGACCAGCGACTGGGTGACAAGGACGCGTGGGAAGCTATTGGACCGGTTGAATGCCAACTGCATCATGCGGCGCGCCTGAGGCTTGGTCTCGCCGTACATCAGGCGGGCATAGCCTCCCTGACGGTTTGTGTAACCTTCTCCGAGATGCTCTTCCAGGCCCCGCCAAGCATCCCGGGCAGCCTCGTCGTCTAAGTGATCATCATCTGCATCGTCCTGATCGCCTGCGGCGTTCACGAGCGCAATGAAAGCTGACGCAATCTCGGCGTCGGACGCATCGGTACTGTCGATGTTGGCCGTGATCGCGCGCGCAAGCAGGGTCAGTTGACGATCGTCATCGTCTGGATTGTCGGCCGCTTGTTGCGATTGCAGTTCAACAACACGCAGGATGGCTTCGTATTTCGTGCTGTTGTTTGTCGCTTCCGGGAGTCCTGCGCGAATGCGCGGGACCACGGTGTCGCGCATTTTGGCGCGGAACTCGGTGTCTCTGCGATAACGTTCGGCGAGCACGTCGTCGAGTGTATCGAGATCGACCGGCGACGATAGTTGGTTATGCGCGGCGAGGACGGCCGGCCACTCGCTGTCGCCGTAAATTCCATTCCGGTCGCCATGTACTTTTCGCTGCGGCCAGGCTTCGCCCTTGCCGATACGCAAGAGCATTTGCCGGGCGTTCAACAAGCTGACGAGCGCGCGAAGCGGGCGCGTGAACCGTCCAAAAACAAGCACTTTCTCGCCGATTTCGGTCTGATGTTCGATGTACTTGACCGCAGCGAGGATGGCCGGATGCTCGAAGAGAAGTTCCCGGTCGTCAGGAAAGGCGCGGCGAAGGGTGTCCATCCACCACGCGGTTCGATCCGTAACGGGGACTTCAGTCTTCGGGTCAAGTTCCGACTGGCTGGCTTCGAACGCGTCCTGCTTCCGATCGTCTTTGGCGTCGTGCAGATTTTCATCGATCACGCTTGCTATGCCATGCCCGTTGCCGATGGTGAGGCGGAGACGTCTGGTCCGGCTGTCGATGGCTGCCCCGTCGGTCAGCGACAGGGCTTCCGCCGCACAGACTGCCTGACGCCATGCCGGGGATAGGCCGTCGAATTCGACCGCTATCTCTTGCTGGCGGCGATAGTCATGAATGGGCAGCCGGCTGACGCACGCGAACCTCAAGACGTCTTCGTCTTCGCGCTTGTCACGCCGGATCAGATAGGGCGATAGCGCGCGCTGGAATTCCCGCGAAGCATCCACGTATTTGCTTCGCAACTCCAGGCTTGCTCTCCAGCCGAGCCGCAAATGGCGGATAGCTTCGGCATAGTGTTCGGTCGCGGTCGTGATGATTTCCATCTGATCCGACCGAACGGCAATGCGTTTGAGCGTCGATCCCCACTGCGCAACATCAAGTTCGATGGGTGTCGCTGTCAGAGCAATGCGGCGGCTTTCATTTCCTTTCAGAACGATATTGTCGAGGACGCGTGAAAGGCCGCTCTCGTCGTCGCGGCTCTTATGAGCTTCGTCAACGATGATCAGATCGAAAACTCCCATTCCGAGGCCGACGACATTTTCCAGCAGCTTGCGCAGCACGTCGTTGCGTCCGTATCGCTGCGGGTCAAGCGGTTCCGGCCAACGCACCTCCAGCAATTCTTTGAGAAGTCGGCGCGCTGGATGGCCGGGGCTGCGGGGTACCGCCTGTGTCATCGACCTCGCAGCGGTTACCACGCGTTGAACCCTGGCCTGATCGGCGTAATCGTTTGCGTCACGATAGAAGCGTGGCAGCCGTCCTTCGGTCAGTTGACGGGCTACTGCGTACACTTCCGGAAGAAGCCACCAGCGCCAGGGATGGGGATTCGATCCAAGCCGCCAGTCGGAGAACCGATGCGATACCATCACCACGGACTCTCTGAACCACGGCACCATTGTCTTGGTGTCGTCTTCGGCTTCGTCCCAGGCATCGTAGTAGCCTTTCAAGCTGCGAATGACCGGCGGCACGTCGGTTCCGCATGCCCGGAATTCCGCTTGCCACTGGAAGCCGAGGCCTGGCGGGATAAGGACTACGCATCGTCCGCCGCTGCGCGTGACGGCGTTGGCCACATAGGCGGCGATCCGGCTTTTGCCCATGCCGACTTCGTCAGCAACGACAATTCCGTTGCTGGCGATGCGTGCAGCGATAGCTCTGAGACTTGCGCGCTGGCCATCGTTGAGCGGGGCAGCCGAAGGCGGTGACGATGAAGCCATTTCTTCGAGATGGCTCGCGACTTCATCCCATCCTCTAAAAGTGCTCTTCACGGCAGAACTCCGAGCGCGGGTAGGTCGGTGAGTTGCCAGGCCTCGGTCACCCGATGCAGCGCCGTCTCGTAGCGGACACCTTCGGCGGTTTGAATGTCAGCGGCGAAGTGCGGCCGGAAAGACGCCTGGAGAAGAGGGTGAAGCGGGTTCAGCCCGATTGCCCTGAATTCCATGACAACCGCGCTGTCCTTGGACTGGATCAGGACTTGTTCGAGGCGGTTGCACCATGCTGTCCAGTCGGCTGGATCGACGTTGACCTGCTTGCGGGCAATGTCTTCGATCAGCGTCATCATTCGCCGCACTGGATAGGCGGAAGAGCGCCCCTGCGCGGCGGTCTCACTTGCCGCAACGCCGTCAATCGAGGTCGTCGCATCGCCGCCGGCCAGTTCCTCGTCGTCGGGCGGCATCGGGAAATTGGCAAGTTGTATCCAGGCGTCTTCAAGATCGAGCGACGGAAGATCGGTCGCACAAAAGCGGCCATAGTGATCGATGACGGGTACGTCTGCGCGACGCGGGCCGTCCTCCGCCGACCAGGCAATCGTGACCTGGCGCGGGCGTGCTGAATTCCAGGCCAGGCTGCCATCCGCAAGGCGGTGACAGGGATGGCCGTGAGGATCGAGTATCTCGAACAGGCTTGTCGGCTCGCCTTGCGGAACGAGGATTGATCCATCGGGAGTTTCTCGCCACAGAAACAGGGCAACCGGCGCCGCCGCGAAGGCGATATCGCGCTCCGGCATGTCGTCGCCGGGGTGCAAGGACGGCAGTGGGAGGCTCTCGTCATCCCAATGGATGGGCAGCAAATTGGTGACGATGCTTGCAAGCTCGCTATCGCGATCCTTTTCCCATTTCAAACCTTCGGGTGCGAGGATGATGCCGGCTTCCAAGTTTCCGTTGCGACCTGCTTTTTGCTTGAAACCCGGATTGGTGAGATTGCCCGAGCCGAGATAAATCCACGGACTCGAGCAGTTGTTCGAGCCGCTGCGCGAGGTGCTGCTGAACACAAACTTCGCATGGAGGTCCCGTGGCGCGCCGCGAAAATATTCAGGCGCGCGCGCGGGTCGGATGGTCCAGCCTTTGCCTTCAAGCGCAGCACGCCCCGTCGCGATCGCTTGGCAGGCCCGTGGATTAACAAACAGGTTTCGATCGGAGCTCGTGGTCAGCAGATCGTGCTGCTTGAGATCAGAGACAATGCTGTCTGGAACATCAGGCGTGCCTGCCTGGGCGCTCTCGTAGTAGCCGGAGCCCAATGCCAGATAGTTCCGGGCCGTCGAACCCGCGTGGTGTTTGATGAGGTCCGGCAGCTGCCGCAGCAGCGACGCTTCGCGACTGTCGAAAAATCGCGTGCGGTATCCCCGGTGGCGCGTACCGAGCTGAGCTGCCCATGCGGCAATCTTCTCGACTGCGCCGGCTGATTCGTTGCTCGGATCGATCGCGAGGTCGAGAGGACGGGTGTCGAAGTGTAGGCGAACCCAGGTGAGGAAAGACCAGACAGCGGCAAGGTCGGTTCGGTCCTGCCGGGACGACTCCGACGGCCTGTCCTCGACGTCAATGTGCCAAGCAAGGTCCAGGCTTTCCTCGAGGGTCTGCCGGGTCCAGTTTCCGGTGGTGACGATGACACGAAGGAGAAACCGGCCGGCGCCTTGGAAGCCGAGAATGGCGACTTTGGCGTGCAGGAGAAGAAACGGCAACGGAGTGGACTTGATCGGCAAATGCAAGACAGCGGGAACTTCGGAGGGCAGAATCTGTGGGGTTCCCGGATCGAGCATCACGGCAAGCATCATCTGGCCTTGATGCTCGCGTTGAGCCTTGGTGAGTCCGGAAAATCGTTCGACTGCATCCTCAAGGAAGCCGGCGTCCGCGGAATAACCGCAGATCCAGCCGAAGACGCCTTGATAGTCATCGGGAGGGTCGAACAGCTGAGCAAGCGAACATGGTTTGAAGTTCATGCCGCTTCCTCGTCAGCAAGCGGATTGAGGAAGGTACCGAGCCGGTGGTTGAGATCGAGTTCAAACAAATACAGGTTCTGTACCCGTGACGAAATGCCCTCGGGGAGAGGAATGCGGCTCACATTCTCGGTACCCGGACCCGCGGCATCTTCCTCGGCATCCTCTGCTTGCGGCCGGCCAACGAATGCCGAGCCGGGAACGATATTGTTGTTGCGGAGCTGAAGAACCCGGCGGTCTCGCGTCACGAGGCTGCGGATGATCTGCGCGGGGTCGGCAACGATGCATTCCCGGTAGAAACTGGTTGCTATCCTTGCTTCGGTCGGATCGTCCTCTTCATCCAGAAAACGCTGGGCCGAGTTGCGCAGCTTGCCGAGCTGCTTCTGTATCGCGGGAATTTCGGCAGCAGCGATCGAGGCCAGTGCCTGAGCATTTGTCCGGGCGACGGCTGTTTCTATTTCGATGAGCAAGTCGATGGCTGCATCGCGGGCCTGAAAGAACAGCGCGCCGCGGCGAAGGTCGTTCCAATGATCAACATCGATGGTTGGCGGTCGGGCCTTCCAACTGGCGGGTTTTCCCGGATCAATGGATGCGACCCAGGCAAGACCATTTTTTCGACGAGCCGCGTCCCGGTTCGCGCCCGCCCCTTCGCAGAGCCTGCTTCGAACAAGATCACGTGCGACGGGTGCCAAGGGTTCGATCGGCGACAAGGCTCGTTGCAAGTCTCGTGTAACCGTTATCGGCGCGGATTCGATCGCCAGGCGGACGAGGCAGTCTTCGACGGTCAATCTGTACGGCCTGTACTCGCTGGTTGCCGCTTCAACTAGGTCGCGGCCGGACTCGGTGCATCTGAAGCTGTTGAAGCGCGTGCTGCCGGGATGCACAAAGCCGAGATCGACCAGTGCCTCCACCGTCGCCATGCGCATGGGCTGAGTGACGTAAAATCGTGGCTGCCGAAGTTTGGCAAACGTCAGGCCGGCTTTTCCCGCAAGTTTCTGCACGCCCCGAAGACGAGCGTCTCTTCGCCAGCCGTTGCTCTCAAACGCTCCCCAGCACGCGAGGGCTTCGACAGCGTTGGCCACTTCCAGCGTTTTGACGTTCCGGCTGGTCTGCCGAAGCCGCTCGGCGACAATCACGCCAAGTGTTGCAAGGACCAACTGCTTGGCGAACCAGACACCGCCCAGACCGGGTACGGCCAACTGATTGAATTTTCGCACGGCAGCGCCAAGTCCAAGCGTGCGCGTTCGCCGCGACCCGGCTAGTTGCTCGGGTCCCAATAGGCCCCAGTCCATTTGTAATCCCCCGCTCCCTGCAGCAGAAATTCGTCGGCCATTTCCACCCGATCATACGACGCGTGTGAATGTAACCAGACCTGAAACGATTCTCGGATCTCGCTTGCGATGATCGCAGACCGTCGAAATTGCACGCCAAGAACATGTTGACCTACTCATCAGACGCGCCTTGAGGCGCCGAGCCCGCGGCTGCTCCATTTTGCGCATTCCCCGCCGGAAGCAACAGCATTTCAGGGCGAGCGACTGGGCGCGCAAACAATTCGGTGCTCTGTGGCAAATTGCGTTGGAAGTGGTTAGCGAGGCGAAGGGCTGTAGCGGTGGGGTTCGTCGCGGCCGAGGCCTCCGCAACAGATGCGCGGCTGGGAGAGATACGATTTAGCAGCTGCAGCAGTTCCCAATCGCGCAGGATCATCGGAGCGACTACGGCATCGCGGATTCCGAAAATCATCCGGCGCACCGAAGCGCCAGTTCCGGTGATGCCATCCTCGACCACCATGATCAAAATGGGAGCGTCGAGGTCCAGAAACGAAGCAACGTGCGTATCCGCCTCCAGTGCTTGTGCCAGCGCAAGATTCACTAGCTGATGGCCAACGCCCAGGATGCGACCAGTTGCGCCTTCGTCTTTAAGCGTTCGGTCGAAGACAAGCCTGCTGTAGTTTTCGGTAACGCTCCAGGATTGTTTGCGCCAACCATCTGGCGCTTTGAACGTGATGCCCTCGGCTTCTCGAGTGACGCGACGGCCGTTCGAGCGCAGGGCACCAATAAAGAAGGCCTCCAGGTCCGGCAGATCCACCTGGGGAACGTCCCGGCCGACGCCCTGAAAATCAAATCGGGCGACGTTGCCGTAGAGATCTCGCGCTGTGTCGATCACATCCTTTCCGCCAAGGGTCGCCGTCTTCTGGTCGAACCAGTGCTTCAAGCCGTCGTCGCTGCGCCCTTGGGCCCCAGCGTACAGGTCGGTGAAAAGTCCTTCGCCCGCGATACCGATGACAAGATTCGTTATGTCTTCGCTCTCCTCCATGACGTTCGAAAGAGCGGCCTGAATGCGCTGTAGCTTCGCATTGAGTAAGTCCCAGATGCGGGATTCGACGGTATCCGGATTGCGAAGCAGGAAGACGTTGACCTCCGACTTCTGGCCAAAGCGGGAAAGGCGTCCGACCCGCTGGTGGAGCCGCATGGGGTTCCATGGCATGTCTACATGGATAAGGATTGAGCAGCGCTCCTGAAGGTCAATACCTTCACCTCCCGCCTCGGTCGAAATCATGAAGCGGACTTTGCCTGAATTAAAATTGTCCGCTGCGGCGTCACGCGCGATGCTTAGCGCGACGGTCTGTCCAGAGGGGCTGATAACGCCCTCGAGCCGCTCATCGCCATTAATGAACGAACAGCTGCCGTGCCCGAATCTAGCTTGCAGGGCATTTACCACAAGCGCTTGTGTCGCCTTGTATTCGGTGAACAGCAGGACCTGTTCACCGGACGGAAGCTCGTCGTCGAGAAGCTTGACGAGCCTTGTGATTTTCGTCTCTTCCGACACCCGTTTCGCCAACGCGATCAATTCGTCCAGACGCTCGATCTCGTCTGTGACAAGTTGAACATCGGTCGCGGCAATATCTTCATCCAACAGCTCTGTGTCGCCGTCCGGAAGGTCCTTGAGTGTAGCGGTAGCCCCAGCAACCAGGCTGGATAGTTTATCGCGCCGCTTCGTCAGTGCGCTCCGGATTGCGGCAATAGAGCTCGCGGCAAGCTTCTGTAGCGTGATCAGAACCAACATGCGGGCTGTCTGCTGTCGGCCACTTAGTGCGCCTGCATAAGCTTTGCCGTCGACGATAAAAGCGCTAATGGTCTGGTAGAACTCCTCTTCGGCGAGACTGTATCGGTAGTCGCGAGTTGAAACCGTGACCGGTTTGAACAGGCGGTCTCCCTTGAGATCGGTGACAGTTGCCTTGTTATTGCGGATAACGGCCTCACGCAAATGCGGCAGTTGCTCTGCGCGGTCCTTCTCGCGATCGAACAAGTCCGGCCGCAATAGCTGCATCAAGCCGAAGAAGCCGTAATCCTTGCCACGATGCGGCGTTCCGGTGAAGAGCAGCAGCGAGTTGATTTGTCCTCGTTGTTGCATTTCAGCGAGCAAAGTGTACGCAAGGGTGTCACCTATTCGTTCATCGCAATTGAGATGATGCGCCTCGTCCACGATAACGAGGTCCCACGGCTCTGCTTCAAGAAGACGTTCGCGTTTGTCGCCCTCATGCCGCAAGGTGTGAAAAGAGGCGACCACCGCCGTTGCCGTATCCCAGAAGCTATTGCGGGCACCGTCGATAGACGGCGAATAGCGCTGTAGGCGGATGTCAAACATTGCCTTTAGCCGGCCTTGCCATTGCGGCACCAGCTTGGCCGGGGCGAGGACGAGGAGGCGTTTTACCTTGTCACGCGCGATCAGGGGCATCAGAATCAACCCCGCTTCGATCGTCTTGCCTAGGCCAACATCGTCGGCAACCAGCCAACGGAAGGGCCACGTTCTCGTCACTTGCCGGCAAACCCATAGCTGATGTGGAAGGATCTGAACGCGAGAGCGCGAGAACACGCCCCACTGGTCATTGATTGATGTGATCGCAAGCGCTTGGGCGCGCAGAAGTGTGGCAGTGGGATCGCCGAGACGCGCCGCAGCCAGTGCGGTGGAAAGGCTCTCGATTGGCGTAAGCGAACTAGCCTCGACGCGCTGCAATTGCCCACCAAAGTCGACCGTGACCAAGTCGTTGCGTTGGTATTCGACGACGCCGGCTCCATGCTGTGGATGGCGTACCGTCGCGCCCGGATTGAATGCGCTGGTCATTCCGCTGCCTCCAACGAATCGTCTTCAGAGTCGTCGCCCTCCCAGCGTCCGACACCCGGAACATCTTGGATGTCACCCAACGCAAGGCATCGCTCCAGCGCGGGCCAATTGCGCTTAAGGGTGACCAACTGGAGCGGTAAATCGAGGTCCTTCTCTAGGTACTCCCTGTGTTTGTCCGGAACACGTGCTTTAATGAACTGCGATACTAAAACGCTCGCATCCATCGACGGTCGGTCCTCAAGCTGAGCGCCAAGCCGCCGGATCACCAACGCGCGGAGCCGTCCTGTGGTAGCCCAACTGTAAGACGCCACAAGTCCGGCTGCACCGTCTTGGTAGATCCCAAGTCGAATGCATTCGCGTAGCAGCCAGTTGACGCCAATCCCGAGCGTACGGACGAGCGGAGCCGCGTCGATGCCAGCCTGCTGCCAAATTGGAGAGAAGCTCGGCGTAAACACATCCGAAAGCCGAACCGAACGATTTCTCTCCAGCACGCGTGGGAGAAGCTCGAGAATCCTGGTGTACTCTGGAAGCCAACGCGCGATCGTGTATAGATCCAAGAGGGCGCGACGCCAGCGCCAATGCGTGATATCGGCCAATGTCGAAGCAGACCATGAGTTTAAGCGGGCCAGCCAAATCTCGGGATCTTCGGGTGGCCGTGACTGCGCCAGCTCGGCCCACCAACCCTGCTGCAAACCTTCTTCCACGAATTTCCTGTGCTGTCCGTCCTGAGTGCCTCCAAAATTCTGAAACGCAGCTAACGCGAACAGAGTGAACCACGCCTGTCGATCGTGCCAGCCAGCGAGCTTCTGTCGTTCCCAGGCGGAGGGATAGACCGCACGTTCATACTTCGCAATTTCCTCGATGCGATTTTGCTCCCACCACGACCAGATTGCGTCGAGCACCCGCTCTGGCTCCAGCCGCTGCGTTGGAGTGTCGTCAGGCGGCGTAACCAGCTGCGGTTCACGTTCGAAATTTCGCAGCACCGCACGGAGTTTGTTCTGATCATCTCGGTTCCAGCCGATCGTGAGCGGGCCGTCCGCTATGGTGTCCAGCGGACAGAGCCATGTAGGCGGAGACGCGAGAATACGACGTTGCAGCTGCCCTGTATCGATTTCGATCAAATAGCGCAGGACGGCGACTTGGGCCGATTTCGCGTGCGCGCGCTCGGCCCATGCTTGCATCAATTCTGGCCGAGGTGAATAGCCAGACTCCTGGCGGGCAAGCTCAACAAATTGAAGGGCCTCACCACTATAATCGTCTGAAAGTTTCCGCTCGGGAGGCGCAAACGCCGATCGAAGGACTTCTGCTCTATCGCCGCTTTGAGAGATTGTAAGTTCGCTCACTGGACGCCAATCGCCTTTCACATCTTTGAAAAGCGCGACGCTAACTTGCCTCCGCAGGCTGGTGTACTCTGTGGCGAGGGGTTGGTTGACGATGGTGGACTTCGACAGAACAGTGCCTAGCTGCCTCGCGTGCTGCACCTCGACCCTAGATCGCACCGACGCGAACTCACGTTGAAGAATCGCAGTCATGGTAATCGGCTGAAGGCGATCGAACCCAAGCTTACCTAGATCGCGTGCGGTTTCCTCGGAAATGAACTCTCCCGAAGCCGCCATTACCGTCGGCCAGTTTTGAATGGATCCGAGAAGCTCGTTGTCCTTGAGTGCGTCGGCAAGGTAACCTCTTGTTAGAGATGCGCCGGTGAGCTGTTGGAAAGGCGCGCGGAGCCTGGATGGCACGACGGAGGCTCGGGCGGCCAGTGCTGCCAGCCCGCCTCCTTCGGCATGCAACTCGCGAGCGATTTGATCATCCAGGTCGAGGCGAAAGAGACTCCACAACTGCTTCCAGAAGAGGACAGGAGTAGCATCCTCGATCGCCAAGCCGAGAGCGGCGGCAAAGCTGCCCCAATCTGTCGCTGCTGCGGCATGAACGAGAATTAGCTTCTCTCCGAGCGCTTGCCCTAAGCGCCGGAACAAGGTTTCGGAATTTCCGTGGAGTTCGGCGCGACTCGGCGTAAGTGGGAAAGGGCCGTTCAGTAACCAGCCGGAACCGATCTTTTGATCAAGAGGAGCCACGTGCCACAGTCGCGGCGCGCCATCGGGAAAGGACAACGGGCCTGTCTCGTCGAGCTTTACGACGAGAGTGTATCCCTCGCCGAGATCAAATCTCAGCGCCGAGAACGAAGCACTTCCCTCCATTTTAACATAGCGAACGCCGTCGACGCCCCTAATTTCGGAATCGCTGACAAGTCGCTGGGTGAAAGGCCTAGCATCATGCTCGATGTCGATGTGGCGGATAGCCTTTGCGAATAGGGGTAGATAAGGAGCTGCGGCTTGAAAGGTTTCAACGGCCTCACGCCCACTCGGCCCCTGCCCAGCAGCATATGGAACATCAATGATAGTGGCAGTGGTGTTACGACGGTAGGTTTCTGCCTCGGTGACGCCCTCAGGCCAAGAATGCGGTAATAGGCCTCCAAACGTTCTGAGTGAAATCAACCCTGATGCGATACCGACCGAGTCGGTGAGCCCATGAACGCACTTGAAGCCGAGTCCGAACTTGCCGGTTACACCATCTTCTGGGCGCTTGTCGGAAAAGTTCAGTACCAGCATGTTGACAAGATCGCGATCGTAACCTCTCGCGTCGCCAAACTGCGCATCCGCACCCCGGTGGTTGATCGGTCGACCCCAATGAACCACACGTAAGTGGCTCGCGAATGCTTCCAGACGGAAGCCGCGAGCATTCTGTCGATCATCGGCTTGCCAGCTTGCGTCATCGGCATTCTGAAAAAGTTCTAAAATTACACGGCGGCTGTCGTACCCGAGCTCATTGAGTTTGGCGCGGACGAGCTGCAGTAAGGTCTCGCAAGCCGCAGGGTTTGAAGTGATCGAATTCCACAGCGTCTCCTCAGAGGCCTGACGTTCGTTGTAGCTTGTGCTGAGTGCCAGCCGGCGTCGCTCGGCGTCACGGTACTCCTGCAATGCTCGCCCAAGGGCGTCATCCGGCCTTGCCTTCAGCGGCTCAAGTATCGTTGGGAGTCGCTCGCGAAGCATGGCTCTGGTCTGATCTAAAAGGACTTGCGACGTGCGACTGAAGCGATCGAGAAGAGCCTCAACCGCTCGTATCTGTTGGTCGCTAGAAAGCCAAAGGCAATCGCAGCTGATAAAGCGAATTAGCTTCTTTGTTGATGCGATCGCGTGGTGGGAGTCGAGCCCGACACCATCTCGAAGTTGAAGCGAAAACACGGTAAGCGTGCGACCGTCGGCCAGGCGGTGCTTTGCCCCGATCGTGTGGCGATTGCCAACAAGAAGTTCGGCGCCGCCAACTGTCGTCGCGGTAAACGGGTTGCCGGCGAGAGATATGGCCTCGACCCGATCGTCCTTGACCGGGACTACAATGAAGCGTCGTTGTTCTACTTCAGCTTCAAGATTCACTCGGTGGAGGGACGGGTTGATCTCTTTGTCGATTGTTTGGACCAAGAGATCGGGCGTGACCGCCGCGTCTAACGCCCACGTTATTGCAACCTCCTGCATTTCGCGGAATCGCCCAACAAGCGCCAGATACATAAGCGCGAGTTCGGCTGGAATCCGATTGCGGAAGTGCTCGATGAATTCACGGTGACCTTTCGCCGAAATTTGGTCGAACTCGTGCTCTCCTGACGGTACCCGCGGGACCGGAGCATCGAGCACGGTGCGTCGCGCTCCGGCGTCGGGCGACGTCGATCTGTCAAGCTCGGCTTCGGCACGTCGCAGGGGCTCGGCGAGATTGCCCTGCAACAAGCACTCCGCCGAGAGGCCAGCGCCGTCCCGGGCCACCTCGCTGGCAGGTTTCCATGTCCCAGCTATGGTCGGGACGCGAATTTGCTCGAAAACGACTCGCTTCTTAGCAGTGCTGCTGAGGGCGAGGTCGCAAAATGCTCGGTTGTAGGTCCTCCTCGCTGCCTCACTCACCCTGCCGACGTCTTCAGCATGCGTTGCGAGTGTTTCGAGGGTCTCCGCGAGTAGAGACGATTTATCATCAGCAACTGAGATGAAGACGGTGAGACAGCCTTCGGCCCTGATGAGATCTGCCACTTGTGCTTTGAGGAGCGCGGCTGCAAGTGGCCATCCTGGGAGCGGCAACCGCACATCGGCGCATGCGAGCACTTCGAGGTCCCGTTTCGCGGTCTCAGCGGCGCCGGCAGCCTCATAGCGCATAGGAAGTCCGACAAGAGCGGCACAGTCGATCTGCAGCGCGAGCTTCTCGAGGGATTCAGCGAGGCTGGGCAACACCCAAGCGGTTAATCGCGAATAGGCGCGATGATCGCGCACCGATTTTGAAAGGGCGGCTTGTGGATACCAAGCGAGATCATCAGGTGTCCCGAGGGCGGTATTTGCCGCCTCGCTGACTGGATCGGGCAGGCAGAGGATCTCATCAGGCCGGACGGTCTGGCCTCCGACGGCGAGCCAACTCGTTGAGCGAAGCCTCTCGCGAAGCGATTCGTACAAAGCACCGTCGCGCATCTCAAGGTCGGCGATGGCGTCCAGTATGGCGACGCTCAAACTAGCTGGAGTGGGTGCGCTGAGCGCAGCGGCCAACTCGGCCGCCGCATCATGCGGAGCAATCAGACGTTCCTGTCGATTCCGAGCCTGCGGATCTCCCGAGGAGCGGACACGTCTCATGAACGGTCGTAATACGACCGGAATTGGCCGTTCGGAGACAAGACAGACCGTCTCATCGATGGCAACGGCCGAGCCATCCTCGAGCTGATGCATCGGCAGTCGTTTGAGCAAGCCATCCGAAACGCTGGACGTGAGCAACTTGTCCGCCTGTCGCGCTGTGATCTTAGGGGCAGGGCCTACCGCAAGCGCCTGTTCAAGGCGCGATTCGAGCGCGTGTGCATCGAATTGTTGAAGACCGATTGCCGTCGACTGAAAGGCGGCGAGCCGATCCGTCAATTCACCGTCTGCAATGAAGGCCGTATGATCGCGCGCGAGCAAATTCTCTGCGAGCTCCGCCAACTCGGAATCTTGGCACCGATACACGGTCGCATGCGTTCCGGCTTCTGGGGCTCCAGTCAAGAGTCTGCGCATTGCGATGAAATACTGCTCGGAAGATGCCCAGTGTTTGCACAACAACTCCACTAGGCCAACGCGGTCGCTCGCGTCCGCGAACTGCATCGCGTCGTTGACGAAGGCCACCGCTCGGGGCACGTCCAGTGTACCTTTTCCCTCATCGGGCCCGAGTACAGCTTGCACCAAATCTTTATCGGTTGTCAGGTATAGCTTAAGCGCGGGAAGAGCAGTGAGTACCGGCTTCAGATTGATATTTGTGAGGCCCTGCCGCTGAAACAGCAGGCCGGAGCGACTCAGATCGGCTAGGTCGCCGAGGGAAAGGATCCGCCGCTCGTCGCCAGGCTCCTCCGCGACGGGAAAAACAGCAATATCGCGGAAGGCTGGACTGGACGCCAGACTTGAAAGCAAGCGACCGCTTGCGCGGATTAGCTCTACTGCGGCTCGCGCGGCCCTCTCGAGCTGCGCGCCGCGCATCTGCGACTGCAGGGCACCCAACATGGTCGCAAGCGCGCCCTCATCCGGAATCACCGATCGGTGCGATTCCGGCAGCCACGCCTGCTTCACTGGGAGGGGCTCTTGGCCGGTGCTCGCAAGGACACGCAAAACGTCAGCGCCCGCTGCCAACTCGGACAGGCCGACGAGGAACCGGGCCGGGACGTGACGAAGAATGCCCGCAATTGTGTCAGCTTCAGCGAATGTGCCCTCGCCAGACATCGCTCGCCTCAACTTACGGCAAAGCGCACGCCCAATCTTTTCGCCGGGAATCGCTGGGCAGACTCCGTCTAGGAACGTGTGGAGAGCCTCGGCAAGCGCTCTATTCTTGAAGACAGTCGGAGACATGAAGTCCAGGAGATCGGCAATTTCCGTAGGCTCCCAACCCGGATCTTTTTCTCCCAGACATTTTATTTTTCCGGGACTTGCACTAACCAGTGCCAAATTACGGGCGCGGGCGAACGAGATCAGTTCTGGGAATAACCGCGATAGCGTTTCTGGCCGCGACAACAACGAAGCGGGAAGTGGTCGCAACCCGGCTTCACACGGAACCGTACGCCATGAGAGCCTCTCTCCTTCCCACACCTCGCCCAGCTGTTGTTTGCTGGCGATTGCGGCGCGGTGTTGCGAAAACCAGGGCTCGGCAGCAAGCGCGCTTACAACGCTGGCGATTTCAGCACCGTCAAGAATGTCATTCTGCAGCGCGTCAATCAGCAAGCCTGGCAAAAGTGGAAGCGTGACACGGTCGCGCACCATTTGATTCCACTCGACACAAGTTTCGGCGTAAGTGGAGGCGGACATCCCGCTCGATTCTGCAAATCCATCGATTTGCCGGCGACCAGAATCGATAAAGAAGTAGCCATGGAGGAAGAGGTACAGGTCGATCGGCCGCCTTTCGTCCGAAATACCAATCGGGATTGTAACTTGAGCTTCTTCGCCTGTAGGGAGGAATACTCCCCAGTGAATCAGAATTCGGGATTGAGTCCCGTTGTGCCGTACCAGAAAGGCGGCGCCATGCGGTTCCGCCTTTTCAGGCACTAGTCTATTGTTGAGCGTCCAGGTATGCGGCCAGCCCTGACGGGTCTTAATTTCTCGAAAGGCAATGTCGTGGGACAGCGCCTGCCGGGCGCAAAAAGCGGACGAAAAATTCTTCTCTCGTTCGTCGATGTGCACGGCGCCGCCGAAGGGGGCCCGGTCTGGGGCTGATCCAGCATGCTCCGCGGAAACTCGAGCCAAGTGTGGCCCTTCACGGTTGAGCGAGAGCAATGCACGGCCGTTGTCCCAAATGGTTAGTCGCTGGAGGTGCCTGGCTGCGGATAAGACGGTGGCCAACATCGGCGTGTGCGTAATTTCCCCGAGCAAATCTTGTTGTTCGAACATCCATTCGTCGAAGCGACCTGCCGACAGCACGATGTTTTCCCGCCTGAGGGGAAGCCAAAGAGCGAGGTGCGGGCCTGCGAAGGCTATCGGATCGATGTACGGCCTAAGGTGATCGGCCACCCCAGTCAGGTTCTCCCAAGCTTCTGTCTGGGACCGCGTTTCCTGGAGGCCGTGGAAGGGGCTTACGATGAAAGGTTCGAACTCCTCGGCATAGCCGAGCGGCACTACGATGAAAGCGTCGCACACGTGAAACACAGCTTTTTGGCCGAGGCCAAAGCGGCCGGCCGATCCAGCATCTTCTGTCTTGCTCGTGGCTGACAGCGTCCGGATTCCGCGCTCGTTCTCAGCGGTAAAGTGGCCATTGTTGACGATAAGGAGGGCTGGCCCCCTCAGAAGGGGATTTGAAGCATCCTGTTGGCCAGGGCACAGGCTAAGCGCCATCGCGTGTGCGCCCGCATCGTCCGCATTTTGGATCAGTTCCTTTATGATCGACAAACGCGTCCGGTAACGGTCGCGCAGATTACGCTGGATTTCGATGATCTGTGTTCTTGGGTCATCAAAATAGGCAGGCATATCTACTCCGAAGTCTAGCGCGTGAAGCTTCGCCTTTAGCCTGGCCGGCTGCATAATCGTGGTAGATGTCAAAAGCTGTCATCGGGTCTAGGGCAGTGCATGGAAATCTGTTCGCTGATGATGTTCGATCATTTTTCGCAATGCCAAGGGTGCCAGAACCTCGACCTGGTCGCCCCACATGTAGAGATGCCAGCACATCTCGAGGTGCCCAGACGCATTGAAACGCACCACTAGCGATCCGTCGGGTTGGTCCTCAAGTATCTGTGCCGGGTGAAAGAGAAAGTCACGGGCATGAGCTGCAGCTGATGGCTTGAATTTCCAGACTACTTCGTCAAACTCCTGCTCGTTTTGAAAAGCGCCAAAGGCTTTTTGGGCATGTTGGTCGATATCGAAATTCTGGTCGCGTTCGAAAAATTCGCCAGTGAGTTCTGCACTCTGGATTTTGTCCGCCACAAAGTAGCGGAGGGGACCGTCCGGATCGCTCAATGATTTTGCGACCAGATACCGTCGCATTCCTATCAATACGCCATAAGGCTCAACTACCCGCACAGTTGCCTCGGAGTTGCGTCGTGAGTGGTAGACGATTTTCAAGCGCTCCGAGCCTTTCAGAGCCATCGATATTTTCGAAGATATTTCAGGCGTCAGTCGCGCGGTTGGTCCCGGGCGGGCCGCAAGACCTTGCGCTTCAAGCAAGGCCTCATGATCCGTCTCTAACCGGGCGATCTTATTGTGGGGCACAAGAGCCAATATTTTTTCTCGAAGGCAGCGAAGCTGATCAGCTTCCATACCTAGGGAGTTTCTTTCGAGAGTTTCGATTGATAGGTCGAGTGCGGCCAACTCGTCAGGCGTGAGCGTCAGGAGATCGCGCAGCGCTCCGGTTTGAAGCCGCCAGCGCTTGTTGCCGTTCTCGTCAAAACTGGATTCAGTGTCAGGAAATTGCACTTCCAGCGTGTGCAGGATCCGCTGCGCCGTTCGCTTGGAAATACCCAATCGCTCGCCGACGTCATTTAGAGTGACGCCCATGCGGCGGGATGCTACGAAAGTCGCAAGCTCCAGCAATTGCTGGGCTTTCTCGAAAGACATGGACCCCCCTGAGGGGTGACACATATTGTCACCACCCGCCTATAAATATACCGTGCACGGGGGGGTTGCACGTGAAAATCGAAGGCCAAGATATCTTGCTTTCCGCATCGGACCTGATGCGGTTCATGGGTTGCAATCATGCGACCGCGATGGATCTTCGTTACATCAGGGGGGAGCCGCTCGTTCCTGCGGAGGACTCCGAAGATGCAAAGATCCTCCAGAAGCAGGGTGACGACCACGAATTAAGATTTCTCTCCAGGCTAAAAGCCGAACGTCATTCAGTTATCGAATTTAGTCGCCAGGAGAATTTAGGCGCAGCAGCTCGAGCGACGCGTGAAGCCCTCGTCCAAGGAGCAGAGGTGCTATTTCAAGGAGCATTCCTTTCTCCTCCATGGGGCGGCTGGTCCGATTTTTTGATTAGGACTGAAAAGCCCTCAACGTTGGGAGGTTTTTCATACGAGGTTGTCGACACCAAATTAAAACGTAAGCCAGATCCGAAGCATATTCTGCAGCTTGTTCTCTACTCTGACCTCCTGGCCAATATTCAAGGCTGTGAGCCAGACCAAGCCCACATTGAATTGGGCAATGGCGCTCGCTTCTCATTTCGGCTTCCTGAATATGCTGCCTATGCTCGTCACGCGCGCGCTCGGCTTGAACATTTCGTGGCCCATCCAACCTCCACTTTTCCAGAGCCCGTTAGGATGTGTGGGCTCTGCCGTTGGCGGGAGGATTGCGACAAGAAGTGGGAAAGTACTGACAGCCTTGCGCTTGTGGCAGCAATATCTCGAAGCCAGCGGCATAAGCTGCTCGCATCCGGCGTGACAACAATGACTGAGTTAGGGCGGCGCTCCAAACGCGTTCCACGCCTGGCCGAAGCGACGTTGAGGAAATTGGCGCTGCAGGCGCGTCTGCAATCTGCAAGGCGCGCCGGAGGTCCCCCAACGTTTGAACTGAAGCTGACCGCTCCCGACCGTGGTCTCGCTCTACTTCCCAAGCCCGATCCCGCTGATCTGTTCTATGATATCGAAGGCGATCCCTTTTACGAAGGCGGGCTCGAATATCTCCACGGCATCTGGTTCTCGAGCAGCGGTCATAGTCGGTTTGAAGATTTTTGGGCGCACAATCGCGCAGAAGAGGGAGAAGCGCTCCGTCGGCTCATGGCTTTCTTTGAAAATCGCCTCAAAGAGTTTCCCAAGGCTCATATCTATCACTACGCCGCCTATGAAATATCTGCTTTGCGCCGCCTGACCAGCAGTCATGGGATCGGCGAGGCGCTATTGGATCAGATGCTTCGGGAAAACCGGTTCGTCGATCTCTACACCGTCGTTTCCGGGGCGCTCATCGCATCAGAACCAAACTACTCTCTCAAGAGCCTTGAAGCCTTTTATATGGAAGAGCGAACTGGCGAGGTTAAGACCGCCGGGGGGAGTGTTGTCGCATACGAACACTGGCGTGAGACCGGAGATCCGAAGCTCCTCGAGGAGATTCGAGACTACAATCAAGTTGACTGTATCTCGACGCAAAAGCTTCGGGACTGGCTTGTCTCCTCAGTAAGGCCGCCGAGTATGCCGTGGCGACCCATTGGCGCGAAGAGCAACCCTGGAAATTTTGATCTCGTCGTGGTGGACCAAGAACAGGCGGCAGCGGATGCTCTGCGAGAAGAGCTCAAGGTGGTCGCCGGTCGCTGCGGCGATAGGGTGGCTGGTCTATTGTTTGACCTTGTTCATTTTCACGACCGCGAAAGAAAACCAGCCTGGTGGTCCATATTCGATAAAATAGGCAAAGAGCCCGAGGAGCTTGTCGACGACTTAGAATGCCTTGGAGATCTCACTGCGAAATCGCGTGCTGTCGAAACGGGAAGATCGTGGGAGCGTACCTATGAATTCCCGGAGCAGGAAACCAAAATCGAACCAGGTTCTTGCCATGTGGAGTGGAATGGTCTGCCGGCGCCTGTCACTGCGATGGAGATCGACCAGGGGCGACGAACAGCCAGGGTGAAGTTTCCAAAGACTAGGTTTGCTGCTGCCCCTGACCAGACATCAATACTGCCTGGGCCGCCGCTGAATACCGATGCGATTGAGACCGCGATTGAGCGCGTCGTTACCTCCTTCATCCGTGATGACGGGCGATATCCGGCCATCTTGGATTTCATTCTCAAGAAGAAACCACGTTCCTCAAATGGAGGCAGTCAGTCGGCGTTGATCGATCCAGCCATGCCGCTCGTGCCTCAGATTGTAGGTGCGATCGATGGCCTCAAGAGCACTGTGCTGCCAATACGGGGGCCTCCGGGCACGGGCAAGACTTACGTTAGCTCCTGCGCCATTCTTGCTCTGGTAAAGAAGGGAAAACGCGTCGCCGTCGCCTCCAATAGCCACAAGGCCGTCGACAACCTGCTCTATGCAATTCTCGATCGCGCGGGCGAGGCTGGTGTGGATATCACGGTAGCGAAAAAAGGTGGGGATGAAGTCGCAGACGCCTACTCGGATCGAATGTACCAAACAGAGAGCAATGACGATGAGATTCTATTTGAGGCTTCGGTGGTTGGCGGCACGGCTTGGTTGTTTTCTCGAGCAGGTTTCGATGCAAGCTTCGACTACCTGTTTGTAGACGAGGCTGGACAGGTCTCGGTTGCCAACGTTGTAGCGATGGCTACCTGCGCGAAGAACATCGTGCTGGTCGGTGACCCTATGCAGTTGGCTCAGCCACTACAAGGTGTGCATCCCGGAGAGAGTGGTCTTTCCGCGCTCGAATACCTGCTTGCCGGCCACAATACGGTACCCCCTGACAGAGGGATCTTCCTGCCGGTATCTCGTCGTATGCACCCTGATGTTTGCAGGTTTGTTTCCGACATCGTCTACGAGGGGCGGCTTACGAGCGACAAGGGCGCTGCTAACCAGAGAATCCTTGATTATTCGAATCTGTCAGGTGTCCGCTTGATTGAAGTTCCTCACGTCGGAAATAGCCAGTCGTCGACGGAAGAAGTCGCCGCGATTAACGAGGAAATCAATCGTCTCGTTGGCGCGAGGTTTCGAGATCGAGATGGTATAGAACGGAGCCTGGATCTTGCCGACATCCTTGTCGTCGCCCCCTACAATCTACAAGTCAACTTGCTCAAGTCGGGGCTCCCGGCCGGTGCTCGCGTGGGTACGGTCGACAAGTTCCAAGGACAGGAGGCGCCGATTTGCCTGGTATCTATGACCACGTCATCCGGTGATGACCTTCCGCGTGGCGTAGATTTTCTGTTCAGCCTTCATCGTATCAACGTCGCCATATCGCGAGCCCAAGTTCTTGCGCTGGTGTTCGCCTCGCCGCGGTTGCTCGAAGTAGCCTGCACTACAGTTGATGACATGCGGCTCGTGAACAGTTTATGCGCTTTGCGGGAGTATGGGAGGCAAATTGTTGCAAGCTGACGAAAGGTCTAACGGCGTTTTCTCCGGGAAAGTTCAATGATTGGCCGCCATGCAGATTCAGTCCTCAAGCCGCGGGCTAGACCGCGAGCTTTGATCGATCCGCGCCGCCTCTTGTACCGCAATGGCGTACGGCAACAGCCGACGAGCGGCTTCCATCACTTCATCGATGATGCCGGTCTGATCTTCAACGGGCTTCCTGAAGTCGATGGGCGAGACCTTGGTCGACAAATGTAGCGTACCTTTGTGAACATCAATCGATAGCGAGCCGGGTATGTTATTTGTCAGAGCTGTGCGTGCGATGGACTTCCAAGGTCCTTCGCAAACGAGAGTGACGGCCGAGGATGTAAAGCTATGTTTGAGTCGCATGTGAGGTGGAAAGTCTCGACCCTTGAAGTAGTACTCCTTATCATTCCCCTCCTGGACCGTTAATTCGAAATCCTTGAACTTGCTCAAGACATATGCGCGGTAACTTTGCTTGAAACGACTAACATCGCTCGCTCCCGCTTCTGATACGCTGCCGGACTTGGTCACGAGAGTGACGCTTGCGACGTATCCGTCCGGCCCATTTCGGGGAGGCTGCAATACGCCAGCGGCTACCGCATGGCCAACGCACCCCTTGTCCATCCGGCGGTTCTCTCCATTGAAGTTAAGGAACACAGGAACGTGCTCCGACCCGAGGTGCCAGGCTATGCTTCGCAATAGCCCTTCAAAATACGCTTGCCGCTCCGAGTTTTCTGCCGGACTCGTTTTGCCTAACGATTCTACGCTGAAAGGTGATGTCGAGGTCACGAAGACATCGCTGCCTTCCTGTCTGACGTAATCAAGGGGGATGAAAGTCCAAGTGGCCATGCGCTACTCCAAAGTAGCTGTTTCGGAAAAATCACTTCGGGAGATATCCCAATTAGAAATCTCCTTCTTAATTACAGTCAACTTTGCAAGGAATGAAGATGGGTCAAGCTGACGACATTCGCCGGTTCGTCATAGATCGCTACATAGCACCCGCGCGCGCCCGCGGCGAGCGAAGGGTATCGATCAGAGCAGGTGGTGTGCATCGCGAAATGGAGTTGGAGAATGCAATGCCAGCCGTTTGCAGCGCAATCGGCAGCAACAAGTTTGCAGCGGAAGCTGGCGCGCGAGAAATCTCGAGGGATGGACCAGCTAACAGCTCAACTGTCATGTTTACTTTTGAACTTAACGAGGAGGCTCCGTTCAGCGTGGCCACCGCAGAGGCTGAACTGCGCACCCGGTACGGTGCACTGGATGTCGACAGCGACAAGATGGCTTCCTTCGTCCTCCCCGATGGGCGAGCGATAGCGCTCCAAAGAGACATACCCAGGGTGCAGCTATGGCTGGAGGACGACGAGCGTACTGCTCCGGCCGCTGAACAGAGATTGTACGAACCAAATCAGGGCAGGCACTCGAATCTTCCGAACCGGCTCAAGCATGAGCCGAACCAGGAGTTTCGTGGCCTGGGATATCCAAAGCGGGTGAGAAGCGTGCGACTGGAGAGCGTCTCTCAGCTAAGGGATGTCCTTCGTTGGTACGAAAATCAAGCCGGAAAAGCCGACAATGAAAACATTGAGACCAATGGTGGGGAGCAGCCTGTGCCGCAGCTAGAGGCAACCAATCTGATACTTTATGGACCTCCGGGTACGGGCAAAACCTACGCCACTGCAGAAGAAGCGGTGGCGCTTTGTGATGGCAAATTGCCTGAAGGGAGCAATCGGCAAGAGGTTATGGCGCGATTCAACGCCCTCAAGGAAGCTGGTCGCATCGCATTCGTAACGTTTCACCAAAGCTACAGCTATGAGGAGTTTGTTGAGGGGCTCAGGCCGGAAACCGATCCGGAAGACGGCGAACAGGCGGTATCTGCAGGATTTCGCCTGAAGCCTAAGGATGGAATCTTCAAACGCATATCAACACTGGCTCAGCAGGCAAGTTATGCTCGATCGTCAACCGTGCAGCTTGGGCATCCCAATTACTTCAAGATGTCGCTGGGAGTGGCCAACGAAGACGACGACGTATACCGCGAGGCAATTGAGAAGGGATATATTGCGCTCGGTTGGGGAGGCGATATCGATTGGAGCGATCCTTCCTATGAGGACTTCAACGCAATCTTGGAAAAGTGGCGGGCAATCAAGCCAGGAATAAGCAGTCACGGCGGCGACGTGGTGCAGACGTTCTGTTTGCGCAACGTGATGAAGATCGGCGATATCGTCATCATTTCTTATGGAAACGGCCAGTTTCGCGCGGTCGGCCAAGTGACAGGACCCTACGAGTTCGCAGCAGATGCAAGTCAGTACCGTCATCGTCGCAAAGTACGATGGCTGCGTGTACTGGACCGGCCGCTGCCCGTTGAATCGATCCTGACAGCCAAATTCGGCAGGCAGGCCCTGTACAAGATCGATGAAAAGAAGGTCAATCGTGCCGCGCTCGAAAATGTTCTCAGCGAGCAAGGCAAGCCGGAGCCTGGCCACCCCGGCCAGGCGCTCGTTCCATATGTTCTGATCATCGATGAGATTAATCGAGCCAACATCTCGAAAGTCTTTGGCGAACTCATAACTCTCATCGAGCCCGATAAGCGTGTCGGCACCACAAATGGGCTTACCGTGACGTTGCCCTATTCGGGGGAAGCTTTTGGAGTGCCGGCAAATCTGCACATCATCGGGACTATGAATACCGCAGATCGCTCAATTGCTCTCTTGGACACAGCGTTGCGCAGGCGGTTCCGATTCAAGGAGCTGATGCCGAACCCGGCGCTTCTATCCGATAAGATCGAGGGAATTGATCTCGGGGTCGTCTTAAGCAGGCTCAACGAGCGAATAGAATACCTCTTTGATCGCGAACATCAGATCGGCCACGCCTATTTCATGGGTTGCAACACGCGCGAGAAACTTGATCTCGTGATGCGCGACAAGGTCATCCCTCTGCTTGCAGAGTATTTTTACGATGACTGGGAGAAGGTCAGACTGGTGCTCGGGGAATCAAGCGACCAGGGGAGCTTTATCGATCGGACCAGACTGCCGCGACCTGGCACCATATCGGATGAGGATGGTCTGGATCGTTTCCGCTATACGATCCGTTCCACCTTCGCCGGAAACGCTTATGACGGCCTGAGGTAATGATCCATCGAACCGTAAAGGAGTGGGATTATTTGCCGATAGAGGCGGCTTCTAGCGGGCCACACGCCTTCACACGGCCTCTTGCTGATCGCCTGCTACGAGTCGCCGGTGCGGCGAATCTGGGAGGCGAGGAGAGTAACAAGGTGCTGGTTGATGGGTCCTCAAGGCTCCGCGCTCAGCAGGTTGTCGGAATATTGGTGGCAAAGGGGGTAACACTTGAGATCCTTCCGAAGATTGAGGGAACGGCAGAAGATCAAGCGATCCGCCGAAGTCTTATTCACATGCTATCTGTTGTGCTTGACTTGGACATCTCAGCTGGCTCCGCGGCCAATGTGGACTGGCAGAAGGAAAATCTGCTCGAGATACTGATTCGTCTATTTTGCGACAAGCTTTTTGCGACCCTGCGACAGGGAATGCCACGGAGGTACGTCGGACATGAGGATGACTTGCCGGAGCTGCGCGGAAGGCTTGACGTGTTGCGCCAATTCACGGTGCTGGCGGCAAGCCCGCAGAGACTGGCGTGTCGATTTGACGAGCTCAGCCGAGACATTGCTCTAAATCAAATCATAAAGGCAACGATCATTCGCCTCTTGGCAATCTCTACCAACGCTGAAAATCAAAGACGACTGATCGAACTGGCATTCGCCTACGAGGATGTCGCGACTATGCCGGCAAGGTCTCTCCGTTGGGATTCGGTCTATCTAGACCGCACAAACGCGCGTTGGTCTGAGCTGCTAAGATTTGCCAGGTTGGTTCTTCAGGGCCGCTTTCAATCGACAACGACAGGAGGTTTCGAGGGAATTTCTCTTCTATTTGAGATGAACAAGCTGTTTGAGGAATTCATTGGGCGAATGCTCAAAAGTTTGTTGCGCGACACGGACCTGAGCGTTCACCTCCAAGGTCCGCTGCGCCATGCATTGATCGACCGGCAGACTGGTGCGCGCCGTTTCGCAACCCGGCCTGATATCGTCGTCAGTCGAGCTGGGAAGCCTATTCTAGTGGTTGACACCAAATGGAAGCGACTAAGAGGCGCAATTGAAGATCCGAAACGAGGAGTAGGGCAGGCAGATATCTATCAGATGATGGCCTACGGACACGTTTACGATTGCAATAGGCTGATGCTGCTCTATCCCCATCATCACGAACTGGCTGAACGGGAGGGTATGGCGGCTATACTCCAGATAGCAAACAAGCCGGACGAATTGATCGGAATCGCGACCATTGGGCTTGCGGACCCCAAGAAGGCAAGATCGTCGCTGAGAGCGCTCCTTTTCGATACGGGAACGCCCTTCGACTTGGCTGCCGCACAGCTAAGCTCTGCACAGGCTGGTTTTGCTTCAGCATAGAGTATGAGATGAAGACCAGTCCATGTCAGGAGCAGCATAAATGGCAAGGCCACACGACGCTTTGCTGAATTTTGCAAGGCTGAAGGAGAAGCAGCGTGCGGTCCGAGCTGACTTTCCGTCGTCTCTGACCCTGCGGGTACATCGAGCCATCAGTTGGTTGGGCCGGGCGGAGAATGAGGTCGAGGACGCTGACGTCCGATTCATTCTGCTGTGGATCGGGTTCAACTCTGCATACGGTTCCGATATAAGTTCGGCGATCAATAGCGAGCGCGGGGCATTCAAGGCGTACTTCGACGCGCTGGTTGGCTTGGACGTCGATAACCAGATCTATGGGGTTGTCTGGAAACGCTTCCCCCACGAAATACGGCTGCTGTTGGACAACAAGTATGTCTTCGCTCCGTTCTGGAACCATCACAACGGAGTGCCTGGTTACTCTGACTGGGAGCAACGTCTGGCCGCCAGCCAACGCGCCTTGGCAAGCACGCTCGCGCAGCATGATACTTCACGCTTGTTGTCGATCGTCTTTGATCGCCTTTATGTACTTCGCAATCATCTGGTACACGGTGGGGCGACCTGGAACAGCGCTATCAATCGCGACCAGGTTCGTGATGGCGCGGGTGTAATCGGCTGGCTGCTTCCGATCTTCATCGACATTATGATGGACAACCCGCAGCAGGAGTGGGGTCCCGTAGCCTACCCGGTTGTTGAGTAAGGAGACCTTTGCAACATCACTGCAACCATACGACGGGGCGATTGCGGCGGAAGCCAAGTCCAAAGAGTACATTCTGTTCATGTCTGGTGGCTCAGGCAAACTACCCGAAGGATCTTGAGCGCGCATTTTCTCAATGTCAAATGACCCAAAATACTGAGCGAGCAGAAAACAAAACTCGACGATAGAAACTGATGAGCCGCTACCGCATCATCGCGCAGTGCTTTCACGGTGAGCTCGACATTGCCGAGGCAATGGTGAAATCCCACGTTGCATGCAACTGGCCGAAGTTCTCGGGCGTCAGCTGCAAGATCGACGATGCCGTATGTTCGTTAAGATAGGACGGACCGCAAAACCCGTACCGGCAGGTGGTCCACGCACGATGCCAAAACAGCCGGATACCATGAAAAGGAGAATCGATGGCGCTTTCCAAATTATATGATGAGGCCCTTGTCTATGCATCCGATCTTCATCGGACGCAGGTTAGGAAAGGAAGCGAGACGCCGTACATCGCGCATCTGTTGAGCGTGTCCAGTCGCGTGCTGTCCGCCGGCGGGAACGAGATTCAGGCTATCGCCGGGCTTCTCCATGACGCCGCCGAGGATCAGGGAGGCCAAGCAACCCTCAAAGAGGTCAGGAAACGGTTCGGCGGCGACGTCGCGCAGATCGTGGCCGATTGTACCGATTCCTGGGTCGAGCCGAAGCCGGCCTGGCGTCCGCGGAAGGAAGCCTATCTCTCGCTCCTGCCGAAAAAGGCGCCCTCGTCGTTGCTCGTGTCCCTTGCCGACAAGGTCGACAATGCCGAGGCGATACTGAACGATTATCGCAACATCGGCGACCAACTGTGGGACCGGTTCACAGGCGGGCGCGACGGGACCATTTGGTATTACCGCAAGCTCAGTGAGATTTTCGACGTGGTCCTGCCCGGGCCGTTGGCTCGTCAACTCGCGATGACCGTTTCCCACCTTCCGAGTTGATCCTTCCGCTTCAGCGGGCGTTGAACCTCGTTTTCGAGGAGCAACAAACTGACCCCCGCACCTCTCCGAGGGACCTGCCGCCAGGATCGACTGGCGTGCCTTCGATTGTGGGCAACGCGTCGCCACCCCGAGATCCTGATGACGACGAAGAGGACGAGGAGGAAGGGGATGAAGAAGAGACCACACCGACGAGCCGGTCGTGCGTGAGCCGAACGAGGGCTGAGCAGGCTGCATTCGTGAGAAGGTAATTTGCCTTCTGACGCCGCGGGTCTTACCGGGAATCCGCGAGGCTGCCGGAGCGCCTCGAAGGCCCCGACATCGGCGTTTGCCTTCAGAATTGGCGCTGGCGCCGAACTTGGTGATGGCGCCCCTCCAGGCTTGGCGCTAGACTTGGCCCCGTTTTGGGGCAGGGAAAAGATGCCGATAAGCCGGCACTTGAGCGGCACGGCGACAAGTCCGGAGACGGTCGCGCGTCTCAACCGGGCCTATGAAGAAGCGCTGCGTGCGCTCTATCTGGTGGACCGCAACGACCCGATCACGGATATGGTTGCGAGGAAGATCATCGAGATCGGCCAAACCGGCATCGACGACCCGAAGCGGCTGTGCGCGGAAACGCTCAAGCAACTCGATATAGATCGGCGGTCCAACTCGTAAACGCAGTGCGTATCGGTGACCTGCCGCATTTCGCCGGCTTGACGGCGGCAGGAGGCATATACTGAAATCCATTGCTGTTGCGTTGGGGGCATTTCATGGACCATGTATTTTTCAGGGAGCAGGCGCTGCGCGTCCGCGATTTGGCCGAGAAGGCCGATCCGTGCACCAGGAAGCGGCTCCTGGATCTCGCCGACAAATACGACGCCAAGGCGGGCGGACCCTCCAAGGCCTCGCGGCTCATTGACCGTCCTCTACCGCTTCCGAAGAGCAATGCCGCGCCCAGCTACGGCCAATCGGGCGAGGCATGAGAAGTCCGAAGGCGAACGACGCGGCGAGCGAGGTCAAGTGCGCGGCGTGCGGCGGAAAGGGATACCCTCCTGCGCGAGAGACCGCTCCCGGCCGAAAAATGTATCCGGCGCGCTGTCCAAAGTGCGGCGGCGAGGGGCGACTGACCAAGCCAGGTGAGCGGGAGAGTTCAGCGGCCGCGCGGGCGCGAAGGTACCATCGCTCGATCGTATCGATAGCGCAGGCACTACGAAGTGGGTAATCTTCAAGTGGTCTGTCAGTTCATCAATTTCTGGAAGGGCGACGGCGACAACGCCGAGTTTCAGAGGCTGCTCATGCTGGTTCGTGGCGCTGAGCAGTAGAATGATTGCCTCTAATTCAACTCCTCAGGTGCGCAATTCGCGTCGAATGTCGCGCCGACTACTTTTAGAGGCGCGGGTGGACTATTTCGCTGAAGGAGCTTTGGCCGTCGACTATAACGGCAGCGCGAAATCAGGGGCATATAATCGCGCTACCTTAAGTTCAGGTCATGTGCTATCGACGCGTGGTACGTGCAGCGCAGAGCAACCAAATAATGTGTAGCACATTCTCAGCTCTCTTTGAACACGGCAAGAGTTGGTCCTCAGCAAGACTATCGAATGACTCGCGAACAAGGCAAAAGAACGTTACTCGCTATCTCATATCGTACCGTCAACGAGCCTGTTGCCACGGTGCTTTTCAATACGCCCGCGCTCGGTCTTGCTGCCTTCTAAGGGCTCGGTGCATCCCACCCAAATGCCGACGCGGACACGCGTTCGCCGGACCGGAGTTGATCCGACGCTGATGTTATCCCCAGTCCCTTTGCTGACCCCCGGCATGCGCGTTCTCTGCCGCGATGCGGAATGGCTCGTCACCAGGGTTCACAGCGTCGATTTCACCACCGGGTCCCAAATTGCTTTCTGCACTGGTGCGGATGAGATGGTCCGTGGCCATGAGGCCGCTTTCGTCACTGATCTTGACGACGTCATACCCATCGACCCACGCGATACAAGGCTGGTTCGGGACAGCAGCCACGGCTTCCAGCGGGCCAAGTTGTTCCTTGAAGCCCAGCTGCGGCAGATGCCTCTGACGGCGGCTCATCCTGACGTCAATGGCATCGGCGCGTTTCGGCCGCTGCCCTTCCAGGTGAAGGCGGTTGAGAAGGCGCTGCAGCAGATGCGGCCCCGTTTGCTGCTCGCCGATGCTGTCGGATTGGGCAAGACGATCGAGGTGGGAATGATCCTGGCCGAGTTAATGCGCCGAGGCCGCGCGGACAGGATCCTTGTGCTGGCGAAGAAGTCCATGCTGACCCAGTTCCAGGCCGAGTTGTGGAATCGTTTCGCTATTCCGCTGGTTAGGTTGGACTCGGTGGGCCTTGCTCGCTTGCGCTTGCGCATCCCCGCCTCGAAGAACCCTTTCGAGGTCTATCATCGCATCATCATCTCGATGGATACGCTCAAGGACGTCGGCCGATATCGTCACTTCCTGGAGAATACGCGTTGGGACGTCGTTGTCATCGACGAGGCGCACAATGTCGCGGGTGCGACCAATCCCGAAAGGAACTACAGCTACCGGCTCGCGAGGCTGCTGTCGCGCCGAGCCGACAGCATGCTGCTGACCACGGCAACGCCGCATAACGGAAAACGCGAGACATTTGGCCGGTTGATCTCCCTGCTCGATCCATCAGCGATTCCGGATCCGAAGTTCCAGCAATACTCCGCCGATGACATCAAGCCGTTCTTCCTAATGCGCTTCAAGGAGGACGTACGCAATGAGGCCGGCGAAGATTTTCGCGATCGGCGGGTTGTTGCTCTGCATGAAACAGCGAAGCCGGCGAGCCCGGAGGAAGAGGCAATCTATCACCGGCTCGCGGCGCTTCGCAGTAGCATGGACGAAAGTGATCGCAGCGCCATTTTGCGTTGGGGGCTGTACAAGCGCTTTCTCTCGAGTCCGGAGGCCTGCCTGTCGACCGTTGAGAACAGCCTCGCGGGCTTGCGCCGCAGGCACGGCGACGCCGCCGATATCGCGGCTTTGGACGGCCTTAAGGACGAGCTGGCTGCCTTCTCGATCGAACAATCGACAAGGTATCAGCTGTTGATCGAGCAGCTGCGCCAGATTGGTTGGGACGGTGGCCCGGCAAGTCCACGCGTGCTTTTGTTTACGGAGAGCACGGTCACCCAGTCGGCGCTCGCGAAGGCTTTGGCCCAGAGCTTCGATCTGGCCTGGTCGGCCAAGCCCGAAGACCAGCCAGGGCAGGTCATGGCCACGATAGACGGTGGGATGCCGGACGTCTGGCTCGGTAAGACGATCGAAGCGTTCGGGACCGGCAACGCCGCAATACGCCTGCTGATCGCTACCGACGTGGCGTCCGAAGGCGTCAATCTGCATCACCAGTGCTGGCATATCATCCACTATGATCTGCCGTGGTCGATCATCACGCTGATTCAGCGCAACGGCCGGATCGATCGATTCGGCCAGCACCATGTCCCTGAAATCCGCTATCTGATGGTGCTAACGGAAGTGGGCGAGTTGAAGGGCGATCAGGCCATTTTCGGCCGGCTCGTCGACAAGGTCGAGGAGATCAACCGAACCGCCCGCAACGGCGAGAGCGTTCTGAAGCTCTATGATGCCGAGCGTGAGGAGGAATTCGTTGCCGAGAAGGGCCTGCTCGGCGGCAACAAGGACGTGCTCGACCTTCCGGAGGCCAATCGCTCCGAGTCCTCGACCGTCGAGGACATGCTGCGGCTGGCGTCAGAGCAGGCCATGGCGGAGCTGGCTGATCTCTTCGACGATGACGACAAAGTCTTGATACGAGAGCTGGCGCAGAAGGCCGGAGACACGTCGAGGGTTCGCCTTTACGAGAACGTCCGCTTCCTCGAGGAGGGCTTCTCACTACTGAGTCAGATGTCAGGCGACGGATCCTACCACCCTATCGAAAAGACCTCCCATCAGTTCCTGCTCACTCCGCCATCCGACCTGAAACGCCGCCTTGGTGCGCCGGAGGCGGGGCGTGGCATCGTGTTCGGCGCGACCGCTATCCCTGAGGAGGCCTGGCCTGAGGATGGGCGGCTTCGGCTCACCAACGATCCCGACCGGGTCGACACCGCGATCCGCGCGGCGCGTGCGCTCCGGGGCCAATGGAGCGACGAATTGCTGTTGACGGAGCTTCATCCCGTCATGCGCTGGCTGGCCGAGCGGCTGATGATGCTGATGCCGCGCGGCGAGGCGCCTATGATTGCCTCGCCCTATCTGCCGGAAGGCGAAATGTGCTTCTGCTTCATTGGTCAGGTCAGTTCCCGAGCCGGCACGCCGCTCATCGCCGATTCTCACGCCGTGTTCATTGCGAAGGGCGGGCGGATCAACTTGATGCCGTTGAGGGAGGCGCTGGCGAGGGCCCGGTTCTATGATCTCGCTGATACCGGCCGACGCGGGACTTTGCCGGAGCCGTTGCTCAAGGGCTTTGTCGCAGCTGCGGTCAATCAGAGTCTGGATCGAATGCAAGCGCGCAAGCAGGAGCGCCAGACCGAATTACGACCGCTGCTGGAAAGAGAGGAATCGCGACTGAAAAACTGGCTCGCCCAGCGACGTGATCGGATTAATGATCAACTGGCTGATCTGAGCCCGACCAGCCAACAAGCCATCCGTGCTCGCCAGTCGCTCGAAGAAGCCGAAAAATATGTTCTGGATCGCAACCTGAACTGGAGACTTGCGCATTTCGAGGCGGCAGACCAGCCGACGACCCGGCTCATTCTGGCTATCGAGGGGGTCCGCTGATGCCGCTTGACACTGCGATCAATAATATCGGCGAATACTACGCTGCCCATTATCTTGAAGCCCAGTTTGCCAAGGACATCGCCGAACCAGTGAAGACTTGGCGTGACCTCGGATCGCGGTCGGTGCCGAGGCGCCTGCAGGCCCTGGGCGACACATACTTCAAGGCAAAGTCTCAGGCGCTGGATCACGATATCACGACGCACCGGTCGAATGCCGAAGAGCCGGAGCTTGCGGGTTGGCATGATACGCTGCTGCGCTCGCTCGGCTATGAGCCCGCTCCCGCTCTGCTGCGTCTTGACGCGGAAAAGGTCGTGCTGCCGGTTCTGGCGCAGGTTTCGCGCTATGGAAAGCCGTGGCTGGTGGTGGCGGAGACGCCCTTCTGCCTGCCAGAGGCGGCCCTTCCGTCAGACTGGAATTCCGAGGATCCGCTCGAAGAAGCGGTGCCCGCACGCACCGCCGCCGACGGCACGCCAACCCTCGAAGGGGCGTGGGGAGAAGCCGTTGGCCGCTTGCTGCGCGAGGAGGATAGCCCCCGCTGGGTGATGCTGCTCTCGGGCTCGAGCATCCATCTGTTCGACCGCAACACTTTTGCGCAAGGCCGCTGGGTCAGCTTCGATCTCGACGACGCCTTTGGACGCAAGGAGACGTCAGTTTTTGACGCCATGGCCGCGCTTCTTTCGAAAGACACCTTGTGCCCTGACGGCGAGAACGCGACGGTCCTACACGACACGCTCGAAAGCCAGAGTCATAAGTTCACCCATGGAGTTTCAACCAAACTGCAGGGAGCTGTACGGCGCGCGATCGAAGAGGTCTGCAATGGCTGGGTCGACAGCCGTCGCGCCAAGAAGCTCTCTTATACCCGCCTCGCCGAGGCGGAGCCCGCCTTACCCGATGGCGAGCGGGACGTCACCGCCGAGCATCTGCGTCACGAGGCGCTCGTATTCGTTTACCGCATCTTGTTCTGTCTCTATGCCGAAGCGCGGGGCGGCGAACTGGGCGTTCTTCCGATCAACGACGATGTCTATCGCCTCGGCTACAGCCTGGAGGCCCTGCGTGATCTAGCCGATTCTGGCGAGATGCCGGTCGGAGCCGAAGATGGTACCTACTACCACGCGCACCTGAAGCGGCTGTTTTCCCTTATCAACAAGGGCTTCGAGCCTATCCGTGCGCCCGCGATCGCCGACTCGGCCGAACCCTGGGTGCCTGTGAAGCCGGAGCAGCTTGTCTTGTTCGATGGCGCATCGGCAAAGCCGCAACAGCTTCGTCTCGATCAGGTCGGCCGCAAGGTGGTCGAAAGCAAGGCAAGGATGACAGATGCCTTTGTCATCCGCCCCTTGACTGCCACACTGTTCGATCCTTCGGCGACGCCGCTGCTCGACCGCGCCGATCTGTCCAACCTCCGCCTGCAGCGGGTCATCCGCGCGCTAAGCCTGGGTACCGATGAGAAAGGCAAGTCGATCGGGCGCATCAACTATGCGGAGCTCGGTATCGTTCAGCTCGGCGCGGTTTATGAAGGCCTGCTGTCGTATTCGGGCTTCTTTGCCCGCGAGAACCTGATCCAGGTCCATCGCTCTCTCGATAAGAAGGGCGCACGGGGCGCTGCGATCGATTCAGAGATCGACGAAGACGACACCGAGCAGGATTCAGACGAAGAAGAAATAGAGAACCGCGATGAGGACGCGGCTGACCCTTCGAACGGTTCTACTAACGGCATCAAGCTCACCTTCGACGACGACATTCCGACGGATGTTCAGACCTGGTTTGTGCCTGAGACCCGCGCGGGTGATTTTGTTCCCGGTGAGATCGTAGTCGAACGCCGCACGCGTCAGACTCGAATCTATCCGCGGGGTGAGTTCATCCTCCATTTGAACGGGATGGATCGGGTCAATTCCGCCTCTTATTACACACCGGAGGTGCTGACCCGCACACTGGTGCGCGAGGTCTTGAACGAGCGGCTGAAGGGCTTCGGCCCGGAGGATGCCGATTGCATCCTGTCGCTGACGATCTGCGAGCCGGCAATGGGTTCGGCCGCCTTCATCAACGAGATGTGCGACCAGCTCGCCCACGAATATCTACGCTTGAAGCAGGCGCAGACAGGTCTGATCATCGAGCCCGGCCGCTACGAAGACGAATTGCGGCGCACCAAGCACTTCATTGCTACACGTAACGTCTACGGCGTCGATCTCAATCCGACTGCGGTGGAGCTGGGTGGCCTGTCCCTATGGCTTGGCAGCATGCACCGCTTGCTGATTCGCAAAGGCGAGGGCGCTGAACCTGACCGCTACCGTCCCGGCGCCGTGCCTTGGTTCGGCCTGCGGCTACGTACCGGCAACAGTCTGATCGGCGCGCGGCGCGCGGTGTGGACAAGCGAGCAACTTCGCGACGGCATGCACCTCGGCAAGGACGCGGCGGCCCCGCGCACGCTGAAACCAGGTGAGCCTCGCCAGGACAACGAAATCTACCATTTCCTGGTATGGGGTCAGGATGTGGTCCCGGCATGTCGCGACAAACTGATGAAGCAGTTTTGGCCCGACGAATGCAAAGTCGGGAACGACTGGAATAGCAAGCAGGTCAGGAAAAAATGGTCGGAGGCGGAGATCGCTGCCGGCAAGGCGATCAGCCGTACGATTGACGAATTGTGGCAACGCTATACGCGCGATCGCGCCCGCGCGCTCGAACGCACCGCCTGCACGGCAACCGTCTGGCCAGAGCCAGCTGGTAGCGATGAGGCGCTCAAAGCGGGGCCGACGCTGGAGCAACAGGAGGAGATTCGTTGGACGTTGGAAAGAAGCTCGGGGGCCTTCCAGCGGCTGAAGCTCATCATGGATACCTGGTGCGCGTTCTACTTCTGGCCACTTGAGCGATCGGCCGACCTACCGGACCGGCTGGCGTGGCTTGCTGCATTGAAGATCCTGACCGGCACCGAAATCGGAACACGGGAGGCGCGCGCCATGCTGGCCGTTCAGTTGGGATTGGAGGCCGAGCTTGAGGCGCTCTTTACCGCCGCGCAGGATGAATTGCCCGACGTCGAGCAGCTCTGTGAAGCCATGCCCTGCCTGCTCGTCGGGCGGCAAGCTGCGGAGAAACAGCATTTCCACCATTGGGAACTGGCTTTCACGGAACTACTTGGACCAAAGACGGAAGAGCTGCCTGTTCCTTGCGGTATCGATCTGATTGTGGGCAATCCGCCTTGGATTAAAGTCGGCTGGAATGATGCGCCGCTCCTCAATGAGTTTGAACCGTTATTAGGTGTGAGAATTACAAAGAGCGCAGGTTACAATCAGGCGCGGCCCGGGCTTCTGGCGGACGACGGTCGTCGTTCAATGTACAGGTCGCTCTTCGGACTTACCCAAGGTCTCTCCTCATTTCTCAATGATAGGACCCTGTATCCCTACCTAGCGGGCGTCCAGACTAATCTTTACAAGAATTTCATCGCACGGAGTTGGGATCTATTGGGCCAGAATGGCGCTTCTGGTTTGCTTCACCCCGAGGGCGTCTTCGATGACCCGAAGGGTGGCCCATTTCGGGAAGAGTATTATCGGAGGTTGCGGGGACATTATCAGTTCAAGAATGAGTTCTCGCTATTTCAGGACGTTGATCATCACATGAGCTTCAGCGTCAACGTGTACAGCGGCGTTGCTGGAGCTATTGGATTCCAGGCTGCGTTCAATCTTTACGATCCGAACACCCTTTACAAGTGTAGAACGTCCGGCAAATTCGGGACTCTGCCGGGGATAAAAACAGAAGAGGGTAACTGGGAAACACGAGGGCACCCTGAGCGATTGCTTACGATTACCGAGGCTGACCTTGGGAAGATCAGTCGGGTCTTCGAAGCCGGGAACACGGCTTCGGCCCAAGTGCGCCTACCGCAGATCCACGGACGATCAATCCTATCGGTGCTTGAAAAGTTGGGATCGGCGGAAGTACGCCTCGGATCGCTCTCCGGAGAATATTGCTCTACGGAAATGTTTCACGAGTCATACGCGCAACGTGACAAGGCAATTACACGAACTGCTTATCCGACAACCGCTCCTAAATCGACGGATGAGCTTGTTCTATTGGGGCCGCTGATATTTGTGGCGACGCCATGGTATGGCTCTGCTCGTCATGAATTTAGGACCAAAAATTCGTTTGATGGGATCGACATCTCAGAAATATCTGACGACTACTTGCCTCGCTCGGCGTACCGACCCGGAGATGCGACCGACGACCTTACAATTTTCCGAGAAACTATCGAGCTGTGGCCAAAGCCAAGTCTTCCGGGATTCTGGCCGATTTCTGACGAAGACCGAGAGCTTTGGGAGTCCTTGTGCGGGGAAAACATAAAGTTTTTTGTCGCGGAAGCAGGTCCGTCCGGTCCTCACACCTCAACTAGATACGGGTATTTCATCGAATCTGACGGCGACGTCGTTGGTGCGGTAAATTGGTTAAGAAACAACGGTGGGCAATTCCAGTCGACCGAATTCAACGAGAAATATGGAAGCGTTTCGTTAGTTCAAGGTGAGCCGGATGATTTGCAGCGACGCGGCTTGCCGATGCCTATTACTCAATATTTCCGTTATGCGCACAGGAGAAAGGGAAATCCTGCAAATTTGAGAACGCTTATGCCGACGCTCATCCCGCCAGGAGTAACGCATATTGATTCTATATTCTCCATTGCCTTCAAGGAAGAGGCAATTGCATTGGCGTTTCTTACTTCAAATTGTTCGATTGTCCTTGATTTCATTGCTAAGCAACTTGGAAAGATTGATTTTAGAGGCGACGTGACTCAGCATTACCCAATTCTCTTGGGTCCACATATGCGTGCTGGAGTGTCGCGTATGCTCCGACTTGTTTCGATTACGCAACATTACGCGCCCTTGTGGGAGCGTAACATGTCGGACGCGGTATCGGTTGAGTGTTGGGCTTCCGACGACCCGCGCCTGCTGCGTGAGAACGAGCTGCCATGGCTCGATCTTCCGAAGAAGTGGCATCGGGGATGCGCGCTTCGTAGCGACTTCGCGCGACGCCAGGCCCTCTTAGAAATCGACGTACTGGTGGCACAATCTCTAAACCTTACTCTCGAGGAGTTGCTCACGATCTATCGGGTTCAATTCGCGGTCATGCGGCAGTACGAAAATGCAGACGAATACGATGCCAAGGGTCGGCGCTTACCCAACACAGTGCGCAAGGATCCAGGCGCCAAGGAGTTGCGCGAGGCACGCAAAACCTATGATGGCGTTAGCCCACTTAGCGTATCGTGGAAGGTTGATAACGGCCTTGCCACTGTCACGAAGACCTTCCATCCACCCTTTGCCAGGGTCCATCGGGAGGATGACTACCGCCGCGCCTGGGCCAGATTCGCCGCGCGCTTTGGTACACACTGAGAGAGGCCGGCACCATGCTTCCCGCCACCCTCGCCCAGGACGTCAAGCGCCAGATCCGGCATTACCTGGAGGCGACGTTCAATTTCCGCCGCCGCGAAGAGGAGACCGCGCTTAGCGCCTTCATCAACGATCCCGAAAACGGGCTGTTCAAAGGGCCGTGGGTGCAGTTGAGGCGGCCGTATCGGCCGGCGCATGAAACCTACGATCCGGCGGAGCATTTCGATATCCGGCCTGATTTCCATCCCTTTCGCCATCAGTGGCAGGCCTGGCAGCGCCTTTCCTCCAAGGGACGCGATCCGGAAAGCACGATCGTCACCACCGGCACCGGGTCGGGCAAGACCGAGTGCTTCCTATTCCCGCTGCTCGACCATTGCCTGCGCGCAATCAGGCGTGGTGAGAAGGGCGTCAAGGCCATCATCCTCTACCCCATGAATGCGCTGGCGGCCGATCAGGCCGGACGATTCACCGACGAGGTTTTCTCGCGGCCAGAGTTGCATGTCGGCGCCGGAAACGATCGCAAAGCACTGATCAAGATCGGACTCTATACTGGTCGCAGCGGGGCCGGAGAAAGCGGCGCGGAAGTCTCAACCGCGGTCAAGGCGATGCGGGCCGAGGGTGATGAGTGCTTCCATATCACCGACCACGATGCCATGCAGGAGGACCCGCCGGACATCCTGCTAACCAACTACAAGATGCTGGATTATCTGCTGCTGCGTCCGAAGGATCAGCGTATCTGGCGTTACAATGAGCCCGGCCGTTTGCGTTTCCTGGTGCTCGACGAGCTGCACACCTATGACGGGGCGCAGGGCGCTGACGTTGCCTGTCTAGTGCGCCGCATCAAGACCAGGCTGGATGTGCCGGAAGGCGGGCTTTGCTGCGTCGGCACGAGCGCCACTATTGCCGGCGGACGCGAAGAGGAGGAGATGGATCCCCTCCAGCGGCTGGCTGACTTCGCCGGCATCCTGTTCGAGGAATCCTTCACCCCCGGGATGATCATCAACGAGGACAACAACCGTCTCGACATCGCGGAGATGGTCGTACCGGAGCCAAATACCCCGGAGGCGTTTCCGTCGGCGTCGGACTGTACGCCGCGAGACGACGAGACCGTGGCAGGGTTTGCCCAGCGGGTCGCGCCTCTTTGGGGGGCGCCCGAATTCCCGCTCTCGGCCGGGAACCCCTGGCTCGACCGCGAGATCCAACGGCCGACGCCGGAAAAATACTGGGGGCTCGCTGTCGGCGACTGGCTTCGACGTCAGGAGCTGTTCAAGGCACTGCTTGAGATCACAGCGGCGCCGGTATTGACCTGGGACGCGCTGATCGAAGACCTGTCCGCACGGTTCTTCGTATTGAGGGCGGCCGGCGACCATGGTGCCCGCAGCCAGGTTGTTGCCGCGTTCTTTGCTCTGGTGGCCCAGGCTCGCGATTTACGCAGCGGGCGGGCGCTTCCGAAGGTGCCGACTCATGTCCAGATCTGGGTGCGGGAGCTGCGCCGGCTCGGACGCTACGTCCAGGATGTGCCGAAGTTCGGCTGGATCGATGAGAAGCGGGTCGGCAGTCCGATACTGCCGGTCGCCCATTGCTCGGAGTGCGGCGAGTCGGTCTGGGTCGGGCTCTCCAATCCGGACATGGACAATCAGATCCGCGCAAAGGGCGTGAATGGCTTTCAGCTAATCGACGATGCCGCGCGGATTTATCAGGGCTGGGGGTTCGAAGGTTCATCGCAATCGCCGAATATTGTCGTGTTGAGTCCGTGGCAGGCAGATGACGAAGGGCTGTCGGGGCCCGATCAACTCCCGCTGCCGACAACTCATTGGTATCTAGCGCCAGACAGTCTGGTGGTTCGCGAGGGGCCCGGCAATTGTCCGGTGACCGAGGCGAGAACCTTTCGGGTCAAGGTCAATCGCGAGACGCGCAGGCAGGACAACGGCAGGGTAGTCGGGCAGGTGCGGTGCCCGCATTGCGAGATGCGGAACAGCCTGATGTTCATCGGCAGTCGCGCGGCGACGGTTTCGAGCGTCGCCATCGACGAAATGTTCGGATCGCTTCTCAACAGCGATCCGAAGCTCTTGGCTTTTACCGACAGCGTGCAGGATGCCAGCCACCGCGCGGGCTTCTTTTCCGCACGCACCTATCACTTCACGTTCCGCACGGCGCTTCAGCGAATCATTGATGATGCCGGGCCGTCCGGCGTACCCCTAAACGAGGTCGGCGACCGTCTGCTTGCCTATTGGTCGGTGCAGTCGCCCGGACGGCCGGGGGTGCCATTGGAGGCGTTGGCAACCCTGATGCCGCCAGATCTGCACGAATACGGTCCCTATCTGGCGTTTCGCGAAAATGCCGGCAAGGCGACGCCCATACCCGAACCGCTGCGCAGCGAGATCGCCGAGCGCCTGACGTGGGAAGCGATCAGCGAGTTCGGCCTGATGCTCACCCATGGGCGCACCCTGGAATTGAACGGCAGCTCGTGCGTCGCATGGGATCTCGACGTCATCGACGCAATCGCGGGCCGCCTCGCGGCGCGACTGCCCGGCATCGACACCTCCTTCGAAGGCGTCGATGGCGATCAGCTTCGGCTGTGGATCCTCGGCATTCTGCATCGGCAGCGCACTCGGGGAGGCTTCGCCCACACCTTTGTCAGCGCATACGTCCGTTCAGGACTGTGGGGCAAGAGATCAAGAAAAAAGATTGTTGAAGGGCGAGAGACCTACCCGCTTCATGGCCGGTACACACCGCGGCTGATGGCTACTGGTAGTAACCCCAGACACGACCACATGCTGACCGTCACACGGACCGGCGCGCAGGATCCGTGGAATATCGTCTGGGCGCGCCGGGCCCTCGGTCGGGGCCGCCTGAGGCTCCACGGTGTATCTGATGCTGCAATCGCGGACCTCACCCGTGCGTTCCTGAACGAAGGAGTGGCGGCCGGTCTTCTAGAGTTGCTACATCGCGAGGGCGATAGGGAATACTTTGCAATCTCGCCAAACGCTGCATGGCTTCAGGCCGATGGGCGTCCGCTGGTCTGCGACCACAGCGGTCACTTTATGTTGCGACCGCCGCGCGAGGCCGAAATATGGATGGGAGCGTCCAGTTTGGTCTACGGCTCGCCGCGCGGACGCTACGGCGACGCCCCCTTCACCGATCGTCAGATCTATTACCGGCAACGCTATCGCAAGGGTGCGCTGCGCCGGGTGTTCGCGCAGGAACACACAGGCCTGCTGACCACTGAGGAGCGCGAAGACCTAGAGCGACGGTTCAATGGTGGGCTTCACGCAGACGATCCCAATGTCATCACGGCCACCTCGACCCTAGAAATGGGCATAGATATCGGCGACCTCTCGACCACGATGCTGTGCTCGGTTCCACCGACCACCGCGAGCTATCTTCAGCGCATCGGCCGGGCGGGACGAAGCACCGGCACCGCGCTGGTCGTTTCAGTGGTCAATCAGCGACCGCATGACCTGTTCTTCTTCGCCCGGCCGGAGGAGATGCTGGCCGGAAAGATCGAGCCGCCCGGCTGCTGGCTAGACGCCAGCGCTATGCTAGTTCGCCAATATTTGGCATTCTGCTTCGACAGCGCGGTCAAGGAACGCGTCATCTCAGAGCTTCCTTCCAGCGGAAAACAGCTCAACGAGCAGCTCCAGGCTGATAGCGGACCGATCATCGACCTCCTGACATGGATGGTGATGAAGGAAGCCGCCCTACAGGATGGGTTCCTCGCGCGGTTTGGTCCCGAAGCGGTACGTCCGGATACGCGCAAACGCTTTCAGGTAGAGGCGGAAACTGTACGGCTCCATCAGAGGATCCGTAGCGCCTCGTCCGAGTTCGGCGAGCAGCTAAAGAGCATCGAAACAGCGCGCCGGCGTCTGACCGATCAGAAGAAGGAACTCGCCGGAGCCGACGATCAGATCGGGCTCCGCGAGATTGAGCGCGAATTGCGTATGCTCAAGGCGCGGACCTTGACGCTTAATCGCACGTCGGCATTGGAGGTGCTGACCGAGCGAGGATTGCTGCCGAATTACGCCTTCCCGGAGCGGGGCGTGAGGTTGACAGGTGCAATACACAACGAGCATCAGGGCGATGAGGACGCCACGATCTCCATCGACATCACCCGGGCGGCTGCCGTCGCCATCAGGGAGCTGGCACCTCGGAACATCTTCTATACCCACGGGCACCAATTCGAGATTCAGCAACTCTCGCTCGGCAATCAGTCGCAGCCACTGACGCAGGAATGGGGTGTTTGCGGGAAGTGCGGTCACATGCGGCTGGTCGAAGATATGGAGAAACCGGAAGCCAAACCGGCCTGTCCACAATGCGGCTACGACAAGCAGCAGCAGTCGCAACTAGATCGAGCTCAACGCAAGACGTTCCTGGAATTCTCTCGATCCGGCGCGATTTCCTACATGGAATACTACGACAGTATGTCCGGCGATCGGGCCGATGAGCGCGATCAGCACTATTATCGGCTAGTCTACAGCTTCGATCAGACGGCCGGAGGTTACAAGGGAGCCGTGGGCACGGAGGGCGAGCCTTTCGGTCTCGAGTTCCGCAGTTCGATGATCCTGCGCCAAGTCAATACCGGACTTGCCGAGACACCGCAGGGTTTTCAATTCGGTGTCGAACAGAAGGTGCCAGAGCTCGGATTCCCGGTGTGTCAGGACTGCGGTGTAGTGGCCGACGGCGATGCCACCATGGACAAGGTGGAGCATCGCCGCAGCTGCGCCGGGCGCAAGCGCACCGACAAAGCGTTTCGCGAAGGGCGGACGCAGAACGGATATAAGTGGCAGCGGGTCTATCTCTATCGGCAGCTCAGGTCTGAAGCGATCCGACTGTTGTTGCCACCGGATGTAGAATCGGAGGATATCCAGACGCTGCGGGCTTGCCTGTTCCTCGGCCTGCGTCTGCATTTCAGCGGAAACCCCGGCCACCTGCTGATCGAGCCGCAAACACTGCCCGACCACAAGCAGGATATCAGGCGCCACTATCTCGTCATCATGGACGCGGTACCAGGAGGAACGGGCTTCCTAAAATCGCTGTTTGAGCCTAAGCACGCTGGCGAAATCCCGGGTCAAGGCATCATGACCGTGCTGGGCCTGGCGCTCAACGCGCTGCAGTCATGCTCTTGCCGCCTCATCGGACCGGATGAGGATGACACCGACGGCTGTTATCGCTGCATTCGCGCCTACCGCTTGCAACATCAATCCGAAGAGATCAGCCGCGAACGCGGCATCAAGCTGCTGGCCGCGATGATTGAGGCCGGCAAAAAGCGAGTTGTGGTCGAGGCGCTGGATGATCTCGATACCATATCCCTGTTCGGCAGTGTGCTGGAAAAGAGATTTGTCGAGCGCTTGGAAGCAGCCGTTACCGAGAGCCATGGTGAATGGCAGAAGACCTTGGTGAAGGGCACCTCCGGCTTCCGATTTCGCTTCGGAAAGGATTCCCGATTCTGGGAGATCCAACTGCAGCCGAGGTTGGCCCAGGCGCAGGGAGTCATGACTGCATGCCAGCCCGACTTCATGCTGACCGCTGACGATGCCGACGTTCATCCCATCGCAGTTTTCACTGACGGTTTCGAATTTCATGCCCACCCCGGCCAGCCGACGAGCCGTCTGGCCGACGATGCGGTCAAGCGCCGGTCCGTGCTCGATAGTGGCACCTACCGGGTGTGGAGCATCACATGGCAGGATCTGCTGGAAGGCCCGGAAGCCGCGTTAAGCCTGTTGCACCCCAGGATCCATGCGACCCTCGAACGGAAGATGCAGGCTCTCGGAAGGACCGGTCTGGTTTACCCTCCGGTTGCCGAGGCGCTCGGGAACGGTTTTGTTCAGCTCGTCGCCTTTCTTCGATCACCCGAACCAGCCGGATGGCAGCGACTCGCCAACGAAGCGGGCCTCATCCCGCTGCAGGTGCTTGCTAACAAGGGAGCAAGAGGGGCCACGCCGGCCGATCTGCTCAATCTGCACGATCGTTGGCGCGCTGGCGCGGACATTCCCAAAGGCACCGACGACACCTGGATGGGCGATCTGCTGCACACAACTGTGTTGACTGAGTGTGCCGATCTCCTCGTGGTAGCCAACCAGGGGGACGTTCTGGCCAGCAGTTCACATAAGGTCATTGCCCGGCTGCGGCTCAGCGATACGGCTGTAGACCGCGCGTCGACACTCTATGTGGAGCGCTGGCGGCGATGGCTCGGGCTCAGCAACCTGCTGCAGTTTTCCGGCAGTGCCCGGTCCTTCACGACTTCCGAGGTTGCACTCGGCTCGGCACCAGATCTGGAGTTCACCGCCACAGATGGGGTGCCCGAGGCATGGGACGAAGTCTTGGCTGCGCTGCTTCCCTCGCTGCTCGCCTTGGCGAAGAAAATGGCGATCGACGGTGTCCCCGTGCCCGAAGTCGAGCACTACCTGGAAGGCGCGTCGGATGATTGCTTCGCCGAAATGGCTTGGCCGTTGGCCGGTCAGCGCAGTTGCTTGCTGATCGGTGACCAGATGCACTTCAGGAAAGATTGGGAGGATGCCGGCTGGCGCGTCGTTGCGCTTGACGAAGTCCATGGAAAAGGCACGCGTTGGCTGGCGGGCCTACTGCTTCGTGCCGAGGAGAACGTCTGATGGCGTCGCTGATGTTGCATCGTGATGTATTGACCGGTTTTGGCCGTCTTCCAGCCAAGGTGCAGAAGAAGGTCAGCGAACTGATTCGGAAATTCCAGGAGGACAGTACCCAGCGCAGTATCCATCTTGAGAAGATCGAGCAGGCGCTCGACGCAAAGGTACGAAGCGCTCGGCTCGGCGATGACTGGCGCGCCATCGTCATCGCGCCGGAACGGGGCGATACCTTTCTGCTGATGCATGTCGATCACCACGACGAGGCTTACCGATGGTGTGCCAACAAGCGCTTCGAAGCCCATGGCTCCCTGGGGATGCTCCAGGTCTTCGATGTCGCGGAAGTCGAGGAGGCAGCTGAGCGCAGCGGGGACGGGAATGGCGCCCAGGGGAACGATAGCCGAAGCTATCCATTGGATGAATTGACGGACGACGACCTGTTTCACGCCGGCGTTCCCCGGCCACTCATTCCTGCGGTGCGTGCCATTCGCACTGATGCGGCCTTCGAGGAAGTCGCGCCCTATCTGCCTGAAGAAGCGCAGCAGGTTTTGTTCTGGGTCGCAGCCGGGCGGTCGCTCGACGAAGCGCTGAGGGAGACGCTGGGAACCCTGAATGCCGGAGCGGCACGTCCCGAGAGCCCCGGCGATTTCTCCAAGCTCAATCAGGTCGGGAATTTCAACCTTGTCTTGGTCGAAGGGGAAGAGGAACTGCGCGCTATCCTAGCTGAAGACATCGAAATGTGGCGCGTCTTCCTTCATCCGTATCAGCGCAAGATCGTCGAGTGGAACGCGGCCGGCCCCATCAAGATCAACGGAGCCGCGGGGACCGGAAAGACGGTCGCGCTCATGCATCGTGCTGTCTATCTCGCGAAGCGGCTGACCGATCCGAAGGACAAGATTCTCATCACAACGTTCACGACGAACCTTTCCGTAACGATCGAGCATCTGATTGCGCAGCTTTCGCCGGAGGCAGCCAAGCGCATTGAAGTCACCAATCTGCATCAGCTCGCGCGGACCATCTGCATGCGGTCGGAATGGCGTGGACGGATTGCGGACGACCAGGAGCTCGATGAGATTTGGGACGCGTTGCTGCCGCCAGCTTCCGAGGCGGACGAGTTTGATCGGCAGTTCGTCAAGGAAGAATACGAGAGTGTTGTCGATGCAATGGGGATCGACACCGAAGAGGAGTATCTCACCGTCGTCAGGACCGGACGCCCAAAACTTTCCCGCCAGCAGCGTCGGAAGCTTTGGCCGATCTTTCTGGATTTCAACCGCCGGCTTCAGACGAAGGGGCTTCTAACTTTCGAGGGGACGATTCACCAGGCCCGTATGATCGTCGAGAACACTCGGGGCGATAGCGCAGGGCTTCCAAGGTATCGCCACGTTCTCGTCGACGAGTTGCAAGACTTCGGCCTCGAAGGTCTCCGCCTGATCGCGGCGTTGTGTCCACGGGGTGAGGTAGCGAGTAACCCTTTGTTTATGGTCGGCGATGGACACCAGAGGATCAATCGGAAGATTCCGATCCCGCTGTCGCGCGCCGGCATCAACGTCGTGGGTCGGTCTCGTCGACTAAAGATCAATTATCGAACGAGCGCGCAAATTCGAGCTTGGGCGCAGTCGCTGCTCGCGGGCATGGACATTGATGATCTGGACGGTGGCAAGGCCGACACGACGGGCGACCGCTCGGTTTTCAGGGGACCCGAGCCGAGTGCCCGCAGGGCGACCAGCATCGAGCAAGCAGCCAACATAATTGCGGACTGGTCGTCGGAGCTGATCGAAAAAGAGGGGTTTGGATCCCACGAAATCTGCGTCGCGCCAGTGCGTGATGCGGTTAAATCAGCACTGGCCGCCAAAGGGATCGGCTTCCTTGAGCTCGAAGCGCGGCGCGTCGATCCAGGCAAGGCCGAACCCGGCGTACGTCTCGGTTCGATCCGTCGCATTAAGGGCCTGGAATTCAAAGCCGTTGCCATGATCATTGACCAATCGAACGATCATCCAAGCAGGTTAGAAAGATACGTGGCGGCGACACGGGCGCGCCAACGACTGTTGATCATCGAGCTTTCCACGGCTGACGCTTCAACTGCTCCGGGCCTGGCCTCGAAAAATGCGGCGAACGAGCGCGCGTGAGCGATGCTCCAACGCCTTCGGCTCGTACGGAGATATGCCGGGCCGCCGTCGAGCGGGCAGCAGCTGCCTTTTTTCGCGCTGGTCGATACGGTAATGAAGGTCGCGCCGGCGCGCGGCCTGTGCTGGGGATCATGTTGAGCAGATCCCCGCGTCCGGGCTGCAGCAATTCCATGGCATGAGATGCCGTCCCGACGTTGTACAGTCACTCGAAGGGTGCAAGGCGCATTTTGGGCGCGATCGAGCAGGATCGTCTGGTGCGACCGACAGCATCCAGCCCCCGGCATTCGTTGGTAGAAATGAACGATTGATGCATCTTTGGATTAGCCGCCGTTGAACACCCTCTGGCCTGACCGCGAACGCACGCTCCCATGTATTATTCCTGCAGGCATCAAGAATGATGATCTTCGTCGCCGCTGCTGACTTGTCCATCGTGTCGATGATCCTGTCGAGCGAAATCGAACTGTGTTTCGCCTCGGTTCTTGTTCGATGTATCCGTGTCGATGGCGATCGGGTAATAGCGCTCATCCAGCTGCATTCCGTGACCGGCAAAAAATAAAAGGTCGACATCGTTCTCGTCCAGCCGCTTCTTGAAGCTCCCGAGCGACTTGTCCATGTCCGCGTTCGAGGCCTCGATCGCAAGGATCACGTCGAAGCCGAACGACTCGAGCTTCTCTGAGATATCTTCGGCCTCTTTGACCGGATGCGTAGCGCGCTGCCGCTGGCATAGGCAGCATTTCCGATTACACGGGCTACCATCTTGCGCGTCATTAAGCCGTCCTCTCTGCTGGTGGTCTTGCGCCGCGAAAGCCTTTAGGAAGGCTCGTTCACATCGCTGCTCTCTCAAGCCCGATGATAGCCGTCGAGGCGCGGAACGCGCGCGAAAGGTGGCTGGCCGAAATATCTAGCTCCGCCGCCATCTACGAGCCGGCTAACCACCTTAAGCCGCGATTACTGGTGCGAACCCTATGCCTCTTGCCTGGCAATCCGCAATCAGCGCGCTCCCGTCAGATGCGGCGACGACGGCGCTTCGGGCGCCGCGGATAATGATGACCGTGCAATCGGATGGCTTCTTCAACCGTCGCCAAGCTGATCCGGAAGCGCGCCGCAATCTCGTCTGGCTCATCGCCTCGGCCCCATAACAGAGCAAGAGCCGTTGCGGGAAGCGCTTCACCTAACGCGACGCGAACAACACCAGGTGATACTACCTTTTCATTTTCGTCCATTTCGCGCGCCTTTTAGTGGACAATAAAAGAACTTCCAGTCTATCGCGGTCGACGGATCGACCGTTTTCGCTGATCACTTCAAGCGGTAGCATACCCCGATTAACCGTCGCTCGATCTGTTGCTTCAACACGTCCTTTCCATGACGGTTAAATATGCTCTGTGGTTAACCGTCGCCGAATCTTCCTCAATGTCCGCGGCGGCTGCATAGAGCGCCGATGCGGCAGGCGTAAATATTGTCATGTCTTCTTGCGAAATCGCAAGCCAATCATCGGAGGCGAGGGTCACCAAGGCACCGAGATGCTGAAGGGCAGGCCGATCCTACACGATGGAGATAAGAGGGCGGCGCACGCCGCTGCTCTTCTCCGCAGCGAGCGCGAGCATGCGCGGCGGCAGAGAGATCGTCCTCGCGGCCTGGCGACGACTCGCCCGCTAATGCAGGGGCGTCGTAGCGCGTGGGAGAGGTCTTCGAAATCGATCATTCTTGATCGATGAAACGCCCGTGTTTCGCCAGCGCGGGTATCAATACGCTGTCAGCGTAACGACAGCCGGTCGACAAGACCGGCTTTTGGCCGGCCTTTCTCGCCTCCGCAGGGACGTGACCTTCGCCGGCATCAAGGCGAACCAACATCGGCGCATAACCCGGCTGCCACGCTTGCGCGGACGGAAACGTCGCCCGCAGGCTCGAAAGAATGGCCATGCCGGCATGGTCGAGATCGCCCCAGAAGGCCGCGTCGACGTCGACGTTGCTGTGAAAAGCTTCGTCGAAGACCTGGACCTGATTTGCGTTCGATAGGGCGTCTAGACAGTAGAATTTTCTCGAGCCGGCAGGGCTTCGCAGCCGTCCAGCCGTCCCCATGAAGCCGCTAGAGTAGATCAAGGCGGCGCCGGCATACCGACTCGACCGTCCGTGCTCGATAGCTTCTCTGGCGTCGAGGATGGCGCGCTCGAACGATGTTTTATTCTCAATAAATAGAACCCAGGAAAAAGCTCCCGCAAAATAGATATTCAGATGGATCGGTTGAGCGGGATAGGGACACTCCGGCAATCCAAGTAAGGCCGCTATCAGGTCCGACCTGTTATCAAGTACCTTCGAGAGCCCCCAGAACGTCCTACTGGCCACCTCGCGCAAATGAAGAGTTTCCCGAGCTTCGTAAAGAGAGCGGATCGAGATAAGACGATGGAAGACCTCGGTGGCGGACCTTCCCGGGATGGCGACCGGAAGATCCAGGATAGCCGCCTTAATGTCGCTATCGAGATCGCTCGATCGGACCAGTGAGCGCCATTCCTCCAAGTATTTCGGGCCTAGCCGCGGGCGAGTGTAGAAGGTGCGAAGGCGGTCCTCGTTGGCCGGAACAGTCGAGATTTCGAATACAGGCAGGCGCTCTTCGCGCGAACCGTGACGTGCCGCCCGGCGATAAACGATGTTACCAATGCCAGCGTCGGCGAGCACGTCGAGTACGTGCCATGCGACCTCGCGGTCGGCGCTGGTTTCCGCCCCGAATATCTCCGGTGCCGTTTCCGGGTCGATCGGGATCCTGACGGCATTCGTTCTCTCTTCCGGCCGCGACCTATCCAGCCGATCAAGAGCTCGGCCGAGAAGGCGCTTCGCGAGTGGATCGCCAAGGGCGGTCTCGGGGGTCATTCCGCCGCTTCGCCGATATCTGTCTTGAATGGATTCGCGAGCTCGAACTTCGTCTGCGCGTCTGCGACCGTGTTGCGTCGATGCTTTTCGTAGATTTCCGCGATCTGCTGCTGCTCGAGGTCCACTTCGTCGATCCAGGTCGGCGATCCTGCCGCTGGCGTCTTCGAGAAACTGATGCGCCGATTGAAAACGTCCATCAGGGCAGCCATCGATTTGGTCGGCGCGGCGCACACGAGTTGAAAGCCCATCTCCTTGGTCAGAAAGTCGATGACGCGTCGAGTCCTGGTCTCGTCCATGTTCTTGAAGACTTCGTCCAGGAAAAGGGTTCGGAAATGCGAGATCTTTTGCTTCGAGAACAGTCTAAAACTCGCGGCGAAGACGGCGGCGCGGATAATGTAGAATGGCGTCTCGGCTTCGCCGCCCGATCCCGTTCCCCAAGTCGATAGGCCGCGCGGATCGCCTCCTTTTGAAGATTTCTCGAAGTCATACTTTTTGTAATTGCGGTAGTCGGCAATCCGGTTGAGCTCGCGCATCGAATGCTCGACGTCATTTGACAAGAGAAGAAGCCGGAGCGCTTCGAGCGTCGCCTTCTCCGCCGGCGCGTACTCGGCTCCCGAGAATAGGTCGGCAGGACCGACCTCCGTGCGTTCGCGCACGGCGCGGAATAGATCGAGATATTGACTGTATTCTTCGCGCAACGATTGCGTCATGAGGATCTTGTCGCCGGAGAAGCTTATGTCTTCCAAGCTCTTGTTGATCACGTCGATCGTCCGGTCCGGCCCCGTAACCCGCTGCAGAATGCGAAGGCAAAAATTCGAGGTGAACGACTTGGTGAATTGCACTTCGGCCATCACCAACTTTTCGCGCTGTTCGACCAGGCCTGTATCGCGCTGTCGGCGTATCTGATCGGCCACTTGTTCGAACTGCGAACGAAGCCACTCCGTCATGAGCTCGGGCGATGGCAAAGGATACTGCAGAGTGTGAACGGCGATCTTCTGGTATTCGAGCGCGTCGCGATTGTACTCGCGAAGCACATTCTCGGCGCCGTTCTTGGCGTCCTGTGCCCACGAACGCCGTTCGACGTTGCGGTCGTGGAAGGACTTGACCGGCCGTCCGGACTCGATCTCCTGATGGTAGAGGGACTCGAACGGCAATTGCTTCTGCAGGACGCTTGAGAGCGCTATTCGCCAGTTCTTTTCGGCACGCTCCGCGTCGGGTGTCAATTTGCCGATCTGAACGGTCTCGTCGTTAGCCTTCACATCGGCGATCCGGATGTCACGGTTGAGTTCGCCGACTATGGGAAGCAATTCGTTCTTGCGCTCGGTCAGTTTGGTGACCTTGGCCTTGGCGTCGGCGGCCTGCCGTTCGAGATCCGCGATGCTCGATACGTCGAGGCTCTCCAGTTCCAGTTTCGCGGCGTTCAGTTCCTTGCCGGCAGCCTGAAACGAGCCGACGTCCAAGTCGTCGAGCTCGGCTTGCTTCGCGCGCCCCATCAAGGTGATGGCATTCCTGACGTTCTGTTCGCGGGTCGATCTTTCTGCGATCTCCTTGTTCATTTGCTCGATCGCCGCGACGAGACTTTCGGCCTGCCGACGGCGGACTTCGAGTCCGAATACCAGCCGGTCGTCGGGCTCCGACCTGTTCCGGTAATTGTAGCCCGCCACCGAGACGCCATCCTGCATCAATCCGCTGCGGACATCCTTCAAAGCTTCTTCAGTCGCCACGCAAACGCTTCGGCCATAGCGCGCCGTCAGGTAACCGAGAGCGACGCGGTCACTGGTCTTGATCTTGCCGACCAGCGAGTCGGGAGCGGGCGTACCCGCGTCCCTGAGGGCTCGCCCAATCTGGGCGACCGACGGACGGTCGCCGCCTGCATCGCGGTAGGAACGGAGTAGCGCGATGACTCTCGCTTCGTAGTCGGGCTCATAGAGGATAGCGAACCGATCTCCTCCGATGAATCCTTCCACCGCATTCTGCCATGACGGATCCTTCATCTCGACCACGTCGCAGAGAATTCGCGGCTTCGCCTCGGGCAGAATTTGCGCCAGATGTGCGACGAATTCCGGCACGCCGCGCGGATAGCTCGTTCGCCCGGATGCCAGAGCCTTTCGCTTCGTCTCGCTGTCGCTGCGCTTCGCTCTCAAGAGATCCAGATCCTGGCGCAACCTGTCGTGGGCGAAATGGAAAGGCTCGGCAATTGAGTCGATCTCTGCAGTCCAGCCGGAGCCGATGGCAGTGTCGATCGCGACGATGGCCTCCTGCAGTCTAACCGCCGCTCCGCCGTCGAATCCGTCCTTTACGGCGCGGAAGAAACCTTCGATTTCGGGCAGGCGAATGTCGTCGATCTTCTGCCCGATAGCGGACAATCGCATCGCTGCGTCGCCCAAGTCGTCGACACCCGAGCAAGCTGCTACCGACTGCCTGATCACGTTGCGTGCGGCGCTCAACGTGAGAGTAGCGCTCCGCAGCCTCTGCTCGAAGCTTCGGATAGCGTCGCCGCTCCGCTCGATCCGGTCCTGGATAACCTGCCGGACGCGATTTACGTCGCTGTCGTTGATGCGAGCCCTGAGTCGCTCCCATGCTTCATTTTCGACTGCCGCCTGCGCGTCGCATTTGAGGATCTCCTCGTTAATGTCGCCGAGGGTGGCGGTCGCTTTTGCCTTCGCTTCGAGAGACTGGTCGCGGCGGGCGACAGCGTCCTGCAGCAGCTTGGCGGCCTCCAAGGCGGCAAACATCCATTCCTCGATGAAGTGCTTCGCCCCTTCGTTGAGAAATCCCTCAGCCTCCTCCAGAAGCCTGACGTTGTTTTCCATCCGCTCGGCCTGCTGTCGCAGGTTCGAGACGTCGGTGATCGTCGTCTTGAGAGTCTCGATCATCCTGGCGTTGTCATCGGGCTCCAGGATGTCCTCGCGGATCAGCGCATCGATGTCATCGGGCTGCCGGTAGGCGATCGAGTTCACGAAAGCGCGCATGCAGCCTTCCGCCTCACGCCGATCCACGGGCGAGGGTTGTCCCTTTAGCGCCGCGTAAAGGCGACAAACGTACTCGGTCTTCGTGCTGTAGTCGCGTACCGAATCCTTGCCGAATTTCTTGCGCAGGGTGACGAGAAGCTCTTGGACGGGAATGACCTCTTCGGTTCCGTCGACCATCGTCACGAGATCCGCTGCGCCGACCTTGTTGCCGAAAACAATGATCCGGACGTCTTCCAAGGACTTGAAGACTGGTTGATTCGCCAGCCTCTCGAGCCGAGCCTCCGCTCCGACTATCGCGGTGAATGGTTGGCCAGCCCCGTCGTCCCTTTTGTCTGGTTCGAAATAGATGCCGGCATAACCGTGCGCGCCGTGCTGACGGTGTGGTTCCGCGCTGTCGTCGGCGCCGAGCACGTAGGACGCCACCGTCCGCTTCGTCTTTCTGCTCGAAGTGGCCTCGCTTTGAGCCGAGTTGTACTTGGCGAACCGCAATTCATTGCCCGTCATCACCCCGATGACCGCGTCGATGAACGAGGATTTTCCCGCCCCGGTTTCGCCGGCGAGAAGCACGACTTCGGCAAGTCGCACGTCGCCGATCGGGAGCTGGCCCCAATTAACAGTCGTCACATGCTGTATGATCATCCGGCGGAATCCACTTCCAAGTCGACTGTATCGGCTGAAGAATCGGTCTTATCATTCGAATTGCGGTTGGAATCCCGAATTGAGGCGACCGCCGCGGCCACAGCGCTGTCGTACACGAGCGATCCGATCTCCGGCCGGATGCTGATAACGGCGTCTTCGTCTTTAAGTTCGTCGATGTTGAATTCGGCGACACCGTGCTTCTTCAGCTTCATAAAGATCGCCTTGCGATGGAAATCGGCGGTCGGCAGATCGACCTTGAAATTGACTTTCATGGCAGTGACGAACTCCGTCACTCTGACGGCGACGCGTCCGCCGGGACCCATCCGGCGTTCGATGATTAGCTCGTCGTAGAGCAGCTTCAGGGTCAGCAACGCGGCCGTGAAATCCTTGTGCACGGGTCCCTTCAGTTCGCGGCGGATTTCCATCTCCTCGCCGACCTCGGGCAGGCCGATGTCGCGCGCGCCGAACGGCTGCAGGCGGAAATGGGATGTTCCGGGATCGTGAAATAGCGATGCGCCATATACAAACGCCAGCACATCCTGAATTTCGTCCTGGCACCTTTGCGCGACCATGTAGAGTGCCCGGTGACGCACGCCGTCCTCGCGAGAAAGAAAACCCCTGCTGATGAGGAGTGCGTTGACCGCTTGAAACTCTTCCAATCTGACGTTCTTGGCTTTGAGCCGGTCTTGGATCAACTTCATGTCAGGCCCTTTGCGAGATCTTGTGATCGAGCGCGCGGAAGACGCCGTTGGAACAGTATTCCTCTCCGGCGGAGACCGTCAGCCCTGTTTCCGCGCCGAGACTGCGGATGATTTCGATGGCGGACATCGCCGCTAAAAGCTCGCGGGCGTCTCCGACGGGTAGTTGCGTCACCGACGCCGATCCGCCGTTAGCCGCGACAGCCCCATTTACTCGTCCGACCACCTCCTTTGCCGGAACGGCGAAGGCCGCCGTCAAGGCGTTTCGGATGGCTGCCTGCAGCATCTCTTCCCGCGAGCGCTGCTTGCGAACGATCGTGGTTGGAGTCCGCACGCGTTCGGCGCGTTCTGCAATCTTCAAGTCCGCAGGATCGATAAGATCCGCGCGTAGCGGAAAAAGACGGCCCAGCATTTCCCTGCAGATGTCGTCGCGCTCCTCGTCGCCGGCCGATGCGAACATGCTGGCGAATCTAATCAGAGGGTCGTCGTTACCGACTGCGCTCAGCTTGATCAGCCTGCCGATCAGGATCGCATAGTTTGTCGAGAACTCGCCTACGACCCGATGCAGCTCCTCATGCTTGATATCCCGAGTCGACTCCACGACCCTGCGTATCCTCGCGAGCATCCAGACGTGGAGACGCTCGCCGTTGGCTTCCTCCTCCAGCGCGGGATTCTCTTCTGCCATCTTGCGGTCGGCTGCTGCGAGCACGGCAGGGTTCATCGTGGCAATGCTTTCGGTCAGGTCCACGATATCGGACGCATGATTGTAGATGTTGTCGCTGTCGAAGTAGCGCGAAGCACGCTTGTCGAAATCGTTCACCCCCCGCATGTATCCATCCAAGGCCTCCTTCGAAGTCGAAAAGGTGTGCCCCATGATGCGACGTTGGTGTTCGGTGAAGAGGTCGGAGACCTGGCAGACGTCATCAAAGATGGTCGATGCGTATTCGTAGGCGTCGACGAGATACTCGTGGTTCCCTTCGTCAGAGAAGGCCTTCAGCGCTCCCTTGCAGGCCCGCACGCTGCGCTGGCGCGCCACGGATGTCTTCCGGCGCGTGTCCGCGAACATTTTGGCGATCCGCTTGCCCTCCGGCGTGAAGCGCCAAAGCACCTTGAGATAGGCGGAATCGTTGTATTCTTCGATCATACCAAAGCGCTTTAAGCGCTTGCGTACCTTGTCGGCGTAGTCGCGATCGTCGCCGGCCTCGTCCAGCTCTTCGTCGCCTTCTTCGCCAGAAAAGATGAGAGATCGGTTCTTGTCCAACGCGTCCACGATGATTTCTGTCAACGCGGGTCGGTCAAGCACGATTTCGTAGTCGGCATTCACGCCGAGAGTGCGTTCGTAGATCTCGGTAACTATCTCGAAAAAGATGGCGCGGTGTCTTCCGGTGAACGGCCGAAAGATGTCTACGCGCGCCTTGGACAGGAAATGGTCTTGCATGAAAATCACTCAACTCACAAGCGATACAACGCCAAGGTGCAATCATATTCGCCATCCTCAGCCGAGACTAGGTAGGGAATAGCTATCCAAAAGGCGAAGAAAAGCCGGGCCCAGAATGAGCTTTCGCAAATTGACCAGCCTCGCTCGTCGCTCGATCGGAGGCGAGATTTTGCAGCGCAATAAATGGAAACCAATGACGCGTGGATCGTCTCGGAAAGTCCAGGCCGTCGGTAGGAAACTCCGATTTGCGCGACCCGCGGACGTCGTCGTTGGACAGGCGGTTCTGTAAGCAGCCGTAGGTACTTGCCTAATAACATCGGATCACCTCGCTCAAGCTGCCATCATTCTCGTCGAGGGCATGACGGTGATGACCGTGCCGCTGGACATCAGCACGATCAGGCCACGGTCGGCGCCGGTCACGTCAAGATACGTGCGAACCTGCGAGCGGTAGTGCTCGATCGACTGATGATCGGGGTTCACGTCGCTTTTCCAATCGACGATGACGGCGGGGCGACCGTCGCTGACCGTTAGGGCATCCGCGATGCCCGCTGTTGCGACAAGGTCGGTGTCTTCGCCCCGGATGGCATAGACCGGAAACTCAGCAAGCAGTGTGGGCCGGAGGGCGGCGATCTGAGGGAGCGCAAGCGTCCGTGCGACACAGCCCGCTAGTTCTTCCGGAGCGGGTCCGGCAGCCGGATCAACTGCGGGGATCTTGCCAATGGCCCGGATGAGCTCCTCAGCCCGCGTGGCGAGTGCCGAAAAACTCTCATCGGTCTCGCCGGTCAGGATCTCTTCCATCAACTTATGCAGGATGAGGCCGCGCTCGCGGCCACCTTGCACGGAAGCGGGAGCGTCGAGCTCAGCGGACGGGCCATCATCCGAGCTAGTCCAGATGTCGGCTTCCTTCTGCGGCAATACCGTGCCGGTTGCATTCTCGTCGCGGCTCGGTGCGAGCCAGGTCAATCGCACCTGCCGGTCAACGATCGCCTTGGCCTCAGCGGCGAAACTATCGCGCGTCTGATTGTTACTGGCGCTACCCAAAGCGACGATCGGATCGAGCGGCAAGTGCGACGCATCGAGGGCGGGAAGCGCAGCAAGCGACAGGTCGACCAGATCGATCCAGGCAGACTTAGAGGGCGTGACGTCGAGCCGCGGCAGAACCATCAATTCCCGGGCGCGCGTTGCCGCGACATACCAGAGGCGGACGCGTTCGCGATCCAGTTCATCCTTCTCTGCCTGGCGCGCAACGTCGTAACCCGAGGGCACGACGCCGAGGACTGGGCAATAGAAGGTGTCGGTCTGGCGATCGATCACCGCGCTGTCGGGCGCCATCACTCCGGTCATAGTATTGATGGGAACGACCACCGCCCATTCGAGGCCCTTGGCGGCGTGCATGGTGAAAAGCGCAACGGCTTCTTCCTGCGCGTCGGGTCGACCTTCGACCGCGCGGGCCTCATCGGTCCAGGCCGCCGTCATGGCCTCGGAAAAGGCCCGCAGGCCACGCACGGCGTAGCTGGTCGAGAGACTGAGATAGAGGTCGACATTGGCGAGCGCGCGCTCGGCCTGACCGCGATGACGGTCGAGCAGAATGGGTCGCAGTCGCAGGACATCCACGGCTTGCGAAAGCAGCTCGTGCGGCGTCGTGCTGTTGGCGCGTCGATAGAGCGCCTGCAGCTTTTCGACCACATCGCGCGCCAACGGATGAGCGATCGTCGCCGGATCGATCCCAAGGTCGAGGCGGGGAATGCGGTCAGGTTCGTCCTCGGACCGCGGAAGCGCCCAGACGACGTCCAACAATTCCTCCTCGCTGAGCCCGACCAGCGGGCCGCGCAGCAGTGCGCCAAGCGCCAAGGTGTCGCGGCGATCGGCCAGCACGCGCGTCAGCGCGATGAGGTCCTGCACCTCCTGCCGGCGGAACAGACCCTTGCCGGCCTGGGTTGCCACCGGAATGCCGCGCCGTTCGAGGGCTTCCTCATAGCGCCACAGATCCGCGCCGGTCGGCGCAAGAAGGGCGATGTCGCCGGGCTGACAAGGACGTTCCGTGCCGGCTTTGCGATCCAGAACGGGATGGCTGCCGATCAATCGGGCACACAGATCCGCCACGGCATCGGCTTCGGCGTCACGTTGCCGCTCGGCGTTGGCCTTGCCGTTCTCGTCGCCGACGGCGATGTCGAGTGCGGCGACGCAGACGCCATCGCCTCGATCGTCATGGAAGGGGTCGAGCGCGGTGAAGCCGGGCTGACCATCCGCTGACAGGATCGCCTCGAAGCGCTCGTTGACGAACGTGAGGATCGAGGCGCAGGAGCGGAAATTGGTCGAGATCGACACGACGCCGTCCGCGTAGCGATCCGCGAAGGCGGTACGCGCCTGGACATAGGCTCCGACGTCCGCGCCGCGAAAGCGATAAATCGCCTGCTTGGGATCGCCCACGAGGAAAAGCGCGCCAGGCCGAATCCTGAAGCGGATCCAATCCTGCGGATTGTCCCCGGGGTCACCGCACAGGCGCCAGAAGATTTCCGCCTGGAGCGGATCGGTATCCTGAAACTCGTCGACGAGGACCTTTGTGTACCGCTGTCCGAGCGCGAGCCGCACCGACTCATGGTTGCGCAGCAGATCGCGGGCGGCATAGATAAGATCGTCGAAATCGAGCTGGGCGCTGGCGCGCTTGTGCTCGTGATAACGCTGAAGGATCGGTTGCGCTTCGCCGATCAGCGCAGCGAGAACCTGACCGGAGGCTGCCTGAAGAAGGGCGTCCCAGGCTGAACAGCAAGTCCCGAAGAATGCTTGGGCAGCATCGTTCAGCCGGTCGCCGTCCGCCTTGGAAAGACCCGCCTGCTTGGCCGCGGCCACCCATTTGCCCTTCTTGCGATAGGAGGAAAAGGCGCCAGCCTTGGTGCAGAGGTCAGGATGCGGTCGCGAGACCAGCAGCCCGACCAGGCCGGTGGGCGCAGCGACCTCCGCTAGGGTCGGGAGAGCCACCGCCATTTCGGAAAAGCGTTCCGCGTAGACCTCCGTCTCCGGCTCGCTGACGCCGTTAGACTGCATGAAGGCGGAGAGATCGTCTGCCGCCTCCCGGAAGGCCCGCAGATGAGCGGCCAGCGGCATCGCCGCAGGCGCCGTGAGGCTCCTGCGCCGGCGCAACGCTTCGGCGATCTTGTGCATCAGCGCCACGGTTTCGCCGGGACTGTGCAGCACCATCTCGGCCAAAATGCCGCCATGGTCGCCGGACAGGCGCTCGCGCAGCCAGTTATCGACAATTTCGATAAATGCGAGATCGGCCTGATTCCGATCCATGACGGCAGCCCCCGGATCGATATCCGCCTCAGCCGGATAGGGCTTGATGAGGCGCTGGCAGAAACCATGGATGGTCGAACATGTGATCTCGTCGATCGCGGCGGTCGCCGCGATCAGATTGTCCCGCTGCGCCTGCGACAGGCCGTCGGGCAGCCCGACAGTGAGCTCGGGGGCGATGTGGCCAGCGGCGAGATCGGCGACGGAATCCCGGACGCGCGCGAGGAGTTCGCTTGCCGCCAGTTCCGTGAAAGTGACCGCGGCGATGGCCCGAGGTGCGACGCCCTGCGCCAGCATGACGGCGATGCGGCCGGCCATGAGCGCGGTCTTGCCAGATCCCGCGCCGGCCTCGACGAGGATGGAGCGGTCATGACGGCTGATCGCGTCATGTCGGGCCCCGTCATCCTTGAGGATCTTCACGCAGCTCATCATTCAGCCTCCCAGACCTGAGCGAGATCACCGAGCCGTTCGGTCGCGGCAGATCGCTTGCGTTTGCAGTAAGTGGCGCCAGCATTGGCCGGCAGGGCGAAGGCGAGATCGTCATAGTCGCCGCCTGTATCCGGACCGGGCAATGCCGCGCCGCTCGCAACTGCGGTGCGCGCGGCCAGGAGATGGCCCGTGATGTCCGCAAGCACGGCTTCGGGATCGTCAAGTTGAAGATCGAGCGGCTCGCGCGGATAGAGCAACGACGCGCTGATCTCGACATGGTCGCCCAAGAGCGCCTTGACCGCGAAGGCATAAAGGCACCGCTGGAGCTCGCGACCGCCGTTCAGACGAATCTCGCCCTTCGGTGGTTTGCCGGTCTTGTAATCGCGTACGAGTGCGCGGCTTCCATCACCGGCGACGTCGAGCCGGTCGATATAGCCCGCGATCCGAAAGCCCGTATTCGGGATCGTCACAGGCAAGCGTGCATCCCACGGAAGTTCCGCCGTCGATTTGGGTTCGGACCCTCCGAACGGCACTTCGCCATAGGAGCGGCTGCCCGGCAGATGATCGTCGCCGTAGGCGAGCGCCTGACCAGCCAGACTGCGTGCCTCGCCGAGCGTCCGGTCCCAGATGACATCGGGCGGAATAGGGCGTTCGCTTTCCCACTCGGCTGCCACTGCGGCGGAAGCCTCGGCCACGGCGGCTTCGATTGCAGACGAATCGGCTACTGCTAGACCTCCGGCCGCTTCGAGATTTCGCAGAACGCGATCCAAGACCAGATGGATGAGGTCGCCCGCCGCGAGCGGAGCGAGCATGAGTGGCTCGGCGCTGCTTTGCGGGGCCTTCCATCCGAAGGCATAGCGCCAGACAAAACCGAGCGGACTGCGCAGCAACATCTTGAGGGAGCTGGCCGACTGGGTTCGGGCAAGGATAGCAACAATGAGCGGATGGTCAGACCGCACCAGGCCGTCATGGCGCGTGACTTCAGCCAGACGCCAATCACTCCAACAGGCGCGCGCGCCGATCGCTTGGGGATCGGCGGCGAATTCGCGAGGTCGGGCCATGAGCCGGTCGGCTTCGCCGAAGGCATGCGGCGGCACTGCGTTACGGCGCAAGTAGGTTTCGCCGCCATAGGCAGCGAGCAAGGGGCTGCGGCCGAGCAAACGTCCGTCGCTGTCGCGTCGGGCGCGCGAAAGGACCACTTGGTCAGAGGTGGTCGCGAGGATCGTTTCGAAGTCACGACGGTCGGCGAGGCCGACGGGGAGCGGGTCGAGCTCGGCTGTTGAAATGACGTGATCAGGGATGAGTCGATCTTCCGCGACGCCGCGCGGCCAGCGCGAGGAGTTCAGGCCGATCAGCCTGACAAAACGGCGAGGCGATGCAGCAAGGGCACTGGCCGGCATCCAGGCGACCGACACGCAGGCTTCCAGCCCGTCGTCCTGTTTTAGCGATTCAAGCGTGACATCGATCGAAGCGGCAGGGCCGGCAACCAGCGCTTTGTGCCAGATCGACAAGGCACGGCCCTTGAGGAAAGCCTCGCCGATCTCTTGCGCAGCGTCTGGCCCTTTGGCCAGCAGATCGACTGCAGTGCGCAGCGTCGGGGCATGGTCCATACCATCGGGCCAATCGTCCGGCTTGAGGCGCGTCAGCAGGCGGGTCCAAGCTGTCGATGTGGACAATGGCGCATCGCTGGGCAGAAGCCGCATCCAGCCTTCGGGGAGCGAAGCCAAGCGCGCGGAGTCGCGGCACAATGCGGCAAGGCGGCGTAGTCGCGACTGCGAGAGTCCGCGGACAACGATGTCCGCCAGCGCTGCGGCCGCCTGTCCTTCCCGCGTCGTTGTGGTCCGCACGCCGTGAACGAAGTGCAGGTTGATATTGGCATCGGCTCGCAGCGCCAGGAAATGGTCGTCGTAGTCCGCCGGCGAGGGCGTGGCGATGGCGATATCGGAGGGTGAGACGCCTGACGCGAGCAACGCGCGCGTCCAGCGCATGGCCTCGATGGCCTCGTGATACTTAGTCGCGGCACTTACCGACCCTACCGTCGGCGCTTCGGCCTCGCGTTGCACGATAAGGACGCGGCAATCGTCCAGCCATGATGGGACAGAGCGGGGACCCGCCGTCCACTGGACCGGAATGCGCGCGGCGAGTGCCTTCAGCAGGGGACGCCAGCACGGAGACAGTTCGGTCAGGCCGATTATCTCGATCGCGCCGAGAACGGCCGGCGCGTGGGCGATGCGGCTGTTGGCCGCGGCGACGATATCGACCGGCCGCATCATCCCGTTCGGAAGCTGAGCAAGAACGGCAGCCTCCAGTCGGGCAATCGCGTCGAGGCGGGGGTGATCTGCCGCCCGAGCGGCGAGATCGATGCCGGCGCGCCAAGCCTTGCGTAGCGTGTCAGCGGCCGCGCGGACCATGCCCGGCAGCATCTTGATGCTCTCCAGTTCACCTATCGGCGTGATTGGGAGAACCGTCTGAATCGCCGCACGCAAGCTTTCGTCGTCGATCGGTTTGGCGAAGCCGCCGGCGAGTCGGGCCGCGGCTTGCTCGAACGTCATGATCTGGACGCCGTGATGATGCTCTCGGGCGGCGGCCAGCCGGTTTTCACGCGTAGCCAAGCGGCCATGCACGACCAGTGTCGAACGACGCGCGACGGACATGGCCCCCTCCCGCGGCTACTTTTTGTTCGGACGTTGGGTGAGGGCCGAGGCCGCCGCGGTCTTTGCCGCCTTGCTGCTCTTTGGATCCCGGAGAATCTTGGAGGCAGCGCTTGCTGCTTTTTTGCCGGTGACTTCATTGCTGGAAGGGCGCTTTGCCATTGTATTTCCTCGTGTTTTTTGGGTTTGATCGGGTGGTCTTATCTTAATAGAATAGTTTATATACCCATCTATTTTAAATGTCCATATATTTTTTATTCATATCGACTTTGGCTGTCCATATACTTCTTATGCCGTACCGGCATCGATAGGAGTGGCTGATGAGAGAGGGCGCTGCGGGACTAAATTGGGGGGTAGAGCGCCGGCTCGAATTCATCGAGTTTCGGCTGTTCTGGGAGGGTGGAGTAAATCGCTCGGACATCATCGAGATGTTCGATGTGTCAGTCCCGCAGGCGTCGAAGGATCTGACGCTCTACCAGGAGCGCGCGCCGCAGAATGCGATTTACGACAAGAGCGCCAAACGCTATGTGGCGAGCGCGCGCTTCTCGCCGATCTTCCTAAAGCCCGATCCCGACGCTTATCTTTCACGCATGCGGGCTATCGCCGAAGGGCTTACAGACCCTGACGAATCTTGGATCGCTAAACCGCCCCAGATGGATATCGCTCTAACACCGCGGCGATCGGTCGATCCGACCGTGCTAAGGGCAATCATCGGCGGCATTCGCGAGCACCGCTCTATCGAGATCCTTTATCAGTCGATGAATCGAGAGCGCGCCGATCCCATGTGGCGTCGAATGACGCCTCATGCATTTGGCTATGACGGCTTTCGCTGGCACGCTCGCGCCTATTGTCATCTCGACCACAAGTTCAAGGATTTCTTGCTGCCGCGCATTCTCCAGGCGGGTGACATGGGAGCGCCAGGCCTCGGCGGCGACCAGGATGTGTTGTGGCAGAGAACGTTCGACATTGAAATCGGTCCTCATCCTCGTCTTCCGCCCGGGCAGCGTGCTGTGGTGGCGAAGGATTACGGGATGACCGACGAGCGCGTCGTTCTAACGGTACGCTATGCAATGCTGTTCTACGTCCTAAAGCGGCTCGGACTTTTAGGAGACGCAAGTCAGTTGGATCCCCGCAGCCAACATATCGTCGCGCTGAATGCCGTGGAGACCGCGCAGGCGCTGAAGCGCGCCGAGATCGAGCTTGATCAAATCGACAGGGCGCCAAGAATTGCGGGGGCGCTTGAATCTCCAAGACCCGCCGCGACTCCTAAGGCCGACGACCGCTCGAAGTGATTGATCACCTTTATTGTTTTCGCTTTTGTCTTGACGGCAAGTCCAGGTTGCAATGATATCGCTGGCGAGCGCTCGGGGAGTGCCGGCACGTCGGGGTTGACGCAGTTCTCCTTCGCCGATCGCGCTCATTGATTTCGGAATTTTGAGGTTCCCCAGTTCTCTGCCACGCCGGGCAGGGTTGAACTGAAGTTCAGTTGTCAGTCGAAGATGGAAATGTAGTTTCCGCGGATATCAATTTGGGGGCAGGGTTGAGTTTCTTGGGTTCATCGTTTCTTTGGCGTGGCTGGTTCCGCATTGCGCTCTTTTGGGGCGCCTTCGCGGCCGCTCTCTCAGTATTGGCCCAAGTTGCGCCTTTCTCGGAATGGGGCCACGTTCTCGAGGTATTCCGTGAAGTCGCAAATGGCGACATCGGACACGTCGCGGAGCGGAGCTTCGCGTTCGCACTGTCGTCGGGAATAGCTCAAATTGCCATCGCATTGGCGGTGGCCTTCTTCGTCTCTCACGTGCTCCTTCTGCGTGCGACTCTGATGGGCGCCAGGAGCCTTCTCGGCCGCCCCCGTGATTTTGCGGGATTCGCGCAGAACTTCGACAGGATTTCAGGCCGGCTCGAGCGTAACGCTGTGGTCGGACATGGCTGGCGGCAATTCGCTGCGACGGTCATCCGAGAGGACAACGTCGTACGATATACAGTTCGTCCTCAATCCTACATCAACCTGGTCGACGCTCGCGGTGAGCTTTTCGGGCTCAAGATGATGGGCTCAATTCCCGGATACTTCGTCGGGCTCGGACTATTGTTGACGTTCATCGGGCTCGTTCTGGCGTTGAATCTCGCCGCGGGCAGCACCGCCGCAGGCTCGGCCGAGGCGATGACCGCTTCTCTGAACGAATTGCTTGCCGCAGCCACGTTCAAGTTTTCGACCTCGATCGCCGGCTTGGGTGCATCCTTAGGCTTGGCTCTGGCGTTTCGAACGTATCAGATATGGATCGAGGGTGCCTTCGAGGGGCTCGCCCGCTCGATCGAACAACGAATGCTCTATTCTCCGCCCCAGCGAATCGCGGAAGAATCCCGTCAGATACTCGCCGCGCAACGGGATCAATTGAAAGAGATTAATAGTGAGCGCTTCTTCGCCCGTCTGGGAGAGAGCGTAGCCCCAGCACTGGGAAATGCGATAACTCAAGCCGTTGGTCCGCTCTCCGATCGCCTCGAACGCACGACGGAGGAGCTCGCGCGAACCTCCCGGACAGGCGCGGATGCCTTGGTCCAGAACTTCGTCGACCGACTTGACCAAAGCGCCAGTCGGGAGATGCAAGAGATCGTCGGTGCGCTCAAGAGCCTCCGCGACTCGCTGGACAGAACTCAAAACAACCTGTCGGGCTCGGGAGAGGACTTCTCAAAGCAGCTCACGCAAGCAGCGGAGACGATCGGCAGCGTGCTCGCTCAGGCCAGTCAGAACCTCAGCGGCTCCGCGGCAGACGTCGCAAAGTCGGTTCAGGCCGGCCTGGCTCAGGTGATCGAAAGTCTTGAATCGCAATCGAAAGGCTTCGGAGACACGCTTGCGGGCCTCCAGAAGCGGCTCGCCGATCAGTTTGAAGATAGTACTCGGCGATCCGTAACGGCGGGACAGGATGCAGCCGCGGCCGTGCACGCGGGAATAGATGAAGTGGTCGGAGTTCTGCGGAGCGATATCGCCTCTCTTTCGGCGACCCTGCGATCAGTCTCCGCGGCACTTTCCGGACAGACCGCACAAATCGAAACCATCAGCGATCGTTCGAGAGACACGGCCGATGCTTTCACGCGGGTGGCGAGCGAGGTACGGTCGGCAAGCCAGCCACTTTTGACGCACTCGGCTCGGGTCGCGGATTCAACCGAACGGATGAGTGCCAGCATGGCGGAGTCCGTTCAGGCGCTTTCAAGCTCCCAAGGTTCTGCCGAAAAGGTCGCGGAGAAGCTTTCGGAGCATCTTGAGCAGATCGCGCGGGTCTGGGACCAGTACGAAGCGCGATTCAAATCCGTCGATGAAGATCTGGGAAATGCCGCGGACCGCTTCCACGAGGAAGTATCCAGGCACCAGGAAGCGATGCGCGACTTCGTCAAGCAAATCGACGATCACACCGGCGCTATTCTAGGCAAGATCAACGCTGCGGTGGGGAACCTGTCAGAAAGCGTCGAGACCCTCAACGAGACGCTCGACAGTTTTGTGCACGCAATGACGGCTCGTGAAGCTGCCGAGTAAGGCGACATGACCTATCACGAAGCAACAGGCGAATTCGTGCCCGAAAGGCCATCCGACGCACACGGGGATGATGAGAACTATTTCATCTCGATGACGGATATGATGGTGGGGATGTTGTTCATCTTCATCATCATGCTCATGAGTTTCGCTCTCCTGTTTCGGCAGCAGACCGATGTCCAAGTGGCGAAGACGAAGGTGCAGTCGGCGAAGATCGAAGTAGCGGAATCGGTAGGACGAGAGCTCGACGAAACGGAGGCACGGATCCGGAAGCGGCTCGATGAAATCCGGGAAGCGAGCGAGCTGCGATTGCGTCTTCTTACCGAAGTCCGAGATCAGTTGAGCAGAGAAGGACTTACTGTCGAGATATCGCCGTCCGGCGACGTCCTTCGCCTGACGGAGGCTGCGGTCCAGTTCCCAGTCAATAATTTCGCGCTTCTCGGTGACGCCAAGAAGAACGTGGGAAAGATCGCCAGGGTATTGGCTCGAGTTCTGCCCGGCTATTCGATTTGCCCGCGCTCGCGCACGAAGTCGGCGTGCCGCTCCTCGGATCAAGCCTCGGTCGAAACCGTCTTCATCGAGGGACACACGGATGAGACCGGGAATGATGATCAAAATTGGTCATTGTCGGCTCAGCGTGCTGCCAGCACCTATCGCGAGCTCACCGCGATCGCCCCGGAACTACGCAAGTTGATCAACCGGCGCGACGAAGAGATTCTATCGATTTCGGGCTATTCGTCGACCCGTCCGATCGATCCTTCCGGTACGGCGGCCGCATGGGGAAAGAATCGAAGAATAGACTTGCGGTTCGTGATGGATACCGATCCGAGCTCTGGTCTGGAAGACGTGCGAGGTCTCCTTCAGAAGATGAGAACCGCCATTCAGGAGCTGAAAGGGCGATCTGAATGACCCTTCGTGCGGCTTTGAAGGCGAGGAAACGGTCCCTCCCGCTGCTGGCCGAGCCGACAGCAGTGTCGCGGCTTCTTTCGGAGCTGTCGTCGATGCCGACTGGTGAATCCGAGAAGCCGGCCGTCGATCTGAACACAGTGGCGGATAGGTTCATGCACCAACTCTCCCGAGGCAGAGAGCCAACGGTCGGAGATTGGAACAAGATCATATGGTGCATTTGGAGTACGGAGCCGGCCATAGCCGAGCATGACGAGGCGCTGGACAGCGTCCTTGCTCGAGTCGCGGAGATGCGACGCAAGCGCCCCTATCGCCAACTCGCCTCTGTCTACCTGTCCGAGTTCGCGCCAGATCGCCCGCGGCTCGACCGCATATCGTACGTTCTCAGCAGCTTCGCACCTGTCGCGGGAGAACCTTGGACGGGTCTCAATGCGCGATATGACGTGTTCAACGGACCCGCGCCGATCGTCCAGATGGCGCGCGTCGCACTCGGCAGGCAGATAAGCGTGCAGACGTTTCTGCAGGCGATAGGTCTCTCGAATTCGTTTGCCGGGAGCGGCTTTGCGGGATTCATGCACGGTGCCGGGCTAACTGTATTGCGAGGTACTCCCATCACGGCGGCAGCGGAGCGGCTCGATACCATCCGGCGGTGGTGCCTTGGACCGGATGACAAGCTCCTCTTCCCGGTTTGGGGAAAGGAAATGGCGCGCGCACTGACTTTGCCATTCGGCAATATGATTCCGGCCCAGACCGACCGTGACCTGATTTCCGGCTTCCTTACGACGCGTTTCGGCGATCCTCGCATCAATCGGGCGTCCTGGATCGGCTTGGATGATGTCTCGGATATTTTGAAGCGGTGGTTGACCGAGCAGTCGTTGCGACAGTTCTTCGACGTCGTCGACAGGATCGCGCCGGACGGTGCCTGGAAGTACAGGCGCAAATTCTGGCTGGCGTTTCACAACCACGGCCTCATCAGGAACGCGTGGGTGGTCTTCGGCGATGACGGCGCACTGGAAGCTCGAAGGGCGTTCGGACGCGAAGCACTTTTCGGGGTGTTCGATAGGAGCGGTCGGAAGAGCATTCAACAAGGACATGCCGTGCTCCTGCTGGACTTCGGACAGTGCATCGTCGCGGATTGGAGCTACAATGGATATTGCAATATCTGGCCCAACCGTAGCGCCACCAAGACGCCGAGCTTGAATCTTTCGTCGTATAGCTCTGACGACGTCAGACGCCATTTGCCGGCCGATCGCACCGAGCAAAATCTGAGACAACATGACATCTTCGGCCATGGTGGTTCGGAGAACTATGTCTGGCAAAATCGCGTGGCTCGCAGATTGCAAGAGCTGACGGGCGTCCGCATCCAAGAAGCCGAATATACGGTGCGTTGAGATGACGGCGTTCTTCAAAACGATATTCGAGACGGACCGGGTCCGGGTTCGGGCTTTCGAAAAGCGCAGCTTCGGTCGGGTGAACGACATTCCACGCTCGAGTTGGTCAGCGGCTGGTTTGGACCGGGAAGCTCTTCTAGAATTGGAGGCGCTGGTCGACAACGGTGCGGCCAAATCGACGGACCTGGAAGTCTGGATATCTCCTACGGACGCAGCGTCGTTCACGGACCGAATTTCTGTCGCACTCGGATTTCCGCCTCCCGCTGCGCTCGGACTATCGATAGCTTTGGATGGAAGAATCGAAGACGCCCGCGGCTTGCTGAAACTGCGTTGGACCGACAAGTGGGGGAGCGAGGTTCGGCCAAAGAGGGCAGGCTTGCTGTTGCAGTGGGGGGAGCAGGTTGGCCGCCTCACCTCGACCTTGTTTTCTCTGATCGGAGCGGTGGATGGGTACAATGAGACCGTCGGGCGCGATCTCGAGCAGAGGGTGTCTGCCTGGCTGCCGGTGCAAGACGCGCTAAGGCGGATCACGGGAGCGGAAGTACAGCGCGACGGCTTCCTTGAGACGTTTACGCTATATCAGGCCGGTGCTTTTGCTCTCGATGTCCGCGAGACCTCAAATGGAGTGGATTTCACTCCTGTGCTGATGAGCCGGAATCGGGCTTTCGCTTTACAAGACGACGAACCAAATGACGCCGCCGACATTGAGCCTGCCTCAAATCAATCCCACGAGTTAGGGGGATGGAATGAGGCTTTGCTATCCGCAGAAGATCAGCGCTCGTTTGTCGAGCAAGCGATCGATAGAACGGGCTCGGCGAGGGATGCCTATCAGGTCGGTCGAAATCGCTTCGTCCTCGTCGATTCGGCGTTGAAGCTTGCGCTGAACGTCCTGACGGAAAAGCGAAAGGGGTCTGAACAGGCGCGTCGCGAATTCGTTCGCAACCCACGTGCCGCCATCGCTCACGCATTGGAGAGCGCCAACGAAAAGGCCGTGCCTGGACAATTGTTTGTCGAGACCAAGCACTATTCCGACCGCGTGGAAGGGCTTGGGCTTTGGGAGCGCCCTCAGCTTCCCTGGTTGACGCGACGCCCCAATGCATGGCTGCCCGAAGCAGGGTGGATCGTAGACGGGCCGGTCGAGGAACTCGCGCCACTGAGCGCGGAGGAATTGGAACAGGTCGAGAGGGATATTCAATCGGCCGAGATTCGCGGCGACGCGCATGTCGTCATTCGCGGCTGTCCCATTCCAATCGACTTTGCCCCGGAAGTTCTCGCGGACGAGCGTCGCCGATCGGCAGCGGGGCGGCAGGACGACGGCTCGACGTCGAAAGAGTCTCTCGCGGAAGACTTCGGCGGGGACCCCAAACAACGACTGGTCCTCCTGATCAAGAAGACCAACTTCGACGACGTCGAGTATGAACTCGAACGGAGGCAACGGACGGCGCTGATTGACACCGATGCGCCGCCGGCGGCGCGGATGGGGTCGACTCCTCTTAAACCTCATCAATCCGAGGGCTTTCAGTGGCTGGTCCAGGCTTGGAAAGCTGGCTGGCCGGGTGTTCTCCTTGCCGATGATATGGGTTTGGGCAAGACATACCAAGCACTCGCGTTTCTCGCCTGGCTCAAGGCCAACGCGGCAGCATCGCGTTCTCGGGTCCCGACGCATGGACCCTGCCTCATCGTGGCGCCAACCGCCCTGCTCAGAAATTGGGAGAAAGAGAGCCTCGACCGACTTTCCGACCTCGGCTTAGGACAGCGGATCGATGCCTACGGCAGCGCGCTCAAGCAGCTCAAGCTGCCGCGCTCCGCAGAGGGGAGGGATCAGGACACGCTCGACGTCGTTCGGTTGCGCGAAGCCGACTGGATTCTGACGACCTATGAGACCCTGACCGACCATGAAAGATCGTTCGCGCGGATCGCCTATCCGGTCGTGCTTTTCGACGAGATGCAGAAGATCAAGTCGCCGGATACCCTGAACACGAAGGCGGCAAAAGCGCTGAATGCCGATTTCGTCATCGGCCTGACCGGTACCCCGATCGAAAATCGAATGGAAGATCTTTGGTGCCTGTTCGACCGACTGATCCCGGGGTTCCTGGGTGACCTGAAAAGCTTCTCAAAAGCATTTCAGAAGGAGAATCGGGATAAGCTGAGCGAATTGAAGCGGTCGCTTGATTCACCCCAGCAAGCGGCGCCCCCGGTCATGAAGCGTCGGATGAAAGCCGATATCTTGGAAGGGCTTCCAGCGAAGCAGGAAAAAAAGTATCCGACCGCGATGCCTACGGCACAAGCTCAGGCATATCGAGAGTTGATCCAGGAAGCCCGCGGCAGTCGAGATCGATCCCCGGGTTTCATGCTCAAGGTGTTGCATGGAATGCGAGGCATTTCGCTGCACCCGGAGGATCCTGCTTCGATCGATGTGACGAACAAGGCTCGGTTCGACATGTTCGTGCGTGGATCCGCTCGCCTGTCGACGACGGTCAGGCTGCTGGAGCAGATCGCCAGCCGAAAAGAGAAGGCCCTTCTTTTCATCGAGAACCTCGCTATGCAGGAAGTGCTTGCGCGAGGATTGGCCATCACCTTCGGTCTGGACAGGCGGCCGGCGATCATTAATGGCTCCACGCCCGGTGAGCGTCGCTTGGCGATAGTCGAGAGCTTCGAGAAGGCGGGAAACGGATTCGGCCTGCTGATTCTCTCTCCCAAGGCGGCTGGCGTCGGCCTGAACATCGTCGCGGCCAACCACGTCATACACCTTAGCAGGTGGTGGAATCCGGCCGTCGAAGACCAGTGCAACGATCGCGCATATCGGATAGGGCAGACCAAGCCGGTCAACATCCACATCCCGATGGCCACCCATCCGGATCTGCCTAACGAGTCGTTCGACGAGGTCTTGGACAGATTGCTTGAGGCCAAGCGCACCTTGTCGCGCGACATGCTCGCGCCGCCGACAAGCGACGGCGATATCGACAGCCTGTTCGGCGAGACCGTGAGGAATTGATCGCGTTCCTATTTCACGGGATCGAGAAATCTCGATCGGTTACCGGACCATGTTATCAGCAGCTGATCCCGCGCTCTCGTGCAGCCGACATACAAGAGGCTCAGCTCCCGTTCGCGCGTCAAGCGCTTCTCGTCCGGCTCGCTCGCCAGGTCCAAGGCAGCCTGAAGAGGGACATGAGAGTCGTCGCAAGCGACGACCGCGACCGCCCGAAACTCGAGGCCCTTGGCGGAATGAAGCGTGCCCAAAATGATCTTCCCGTCTTCATGGGTCTTGTCCGGACCGAGCCAAGTGCCGCCAATGCCGGCCCGCTCTAAAGCGGGTCCGGCTCGTTCTTGAAGCGCCCGTCGCGTGCGCGCAAAGATGGCGATCTCACCGGGGGCGAACCCGCGATCCCGAAGTCCGATCAACCATTCGCCCAGGATGTCCACTTCTGCTGCGGGGTCGTTCGCGTCTTTCAAGTCGGGCTTGGGGCCGTGCAACAAGGAGACGGCCGCGCGCTCTTCCGGCTCTCCATCCAGCTCGTTTAGACGAGCCGGCAGTAGGTGGTCCGAGAATAGACGTATTTCTGCAGTCGTTCGATAATTGACCTTGAGACGGTGAGACCGTCCACGAACGTCGATCCCGGCGCCGAGCCAGGAGAAAGGCCAGCGGAAAATGCGCTGACCGACATCGCCGGCAAAGGTCAGCGGGCGAGAGCCGGTCGGTGCGAGGGCGGCGACCAATCTCAGTTCGCGCGGACCGAGATCTTGAGCTTCGTCCACTACGACATGCGTGAAGGGCCGAGTCTCGTCCTGTTCGATCCTCTGTCGCAAACGATCGCAGACCTCGCCGAACGTATGCAATTCGTTCGTCGCCAGTTGCCGCTGCACGCGCTCGAAGACGTCCCACAATTTTCGACGAAGGGCAGCGTTTAAAGCCATACCGCGGCCGTTACGAGCGATCACCTTGTATTCGTCGAACGTTTTAATGCCCCAATAGTCCACGACGGCGTCCCATTCGGTCCTTAAAAAGCTGGTCGTGATGGTCGGATCCAGGCCGCGCCGAGCACGTTCAATGAAATCATCGATCGTCCGATCGTCGGCAATCGCCAGCGGCTTGAGTCTCGAGGCGTGACTGTGGGCGTACGCATGAAGGTGGACTACATCTACTCTTTGGCGCGCCTCAGATGAAGATCCCAACAGGGCATCCATTCCTTCGGATAGTCTCTCCGACAAGATCTTCGAAAAGGTCGTCAGCAGGATTCTTCCGGAGTGGAGTTGGCGTGCGAGATGAGCGGCGCGATGCATGGCAACGACGCTCTTTCCCGTTCCGGCTGATCCGGATATCCGCGCCGGCCCGTTGAAGTTCCTTTCTACGGCGGCTCGTTGAGACGGGTGGAGAAAAACGAGCCATTCCGCCCACGGCTTCTCAAGCGCCTGAGCAACCATCTGTTCGTCGCTGGCAACCCAGAAACGCCGTTGAGCGTCGGGGTGCGTGAAGGGGTCAGCCTTGTTGTCGATTTGCATGACCGGACGAGGCTCGGGTCGCTCGCCGGCCGCGATTGCCACCAAAGCTTCCTGTGCTTCTTCCGGTAGTCGCGGGAGAAGTTCGAACAATCCGTCTTCGTCGACCTGGAGCAACAGTTCGAGATAGGTTGCCGGTACCCCGAATGAAAGGAGGTAATCTCGGTCTTCGTTCGCAAATATGCCGCGCCTTTCTGGTGCACGAATAACCGTCCTAATTTCCTCGCGAACGACTTCAACGAGCTCGACGATTTGCGCGGCGCCGGTGACAGGATGAACCTCGAACCGTCTCCGTTCCGCCCAAGAATAGGCATCGTCGTGATGGGCGACATAACAGAAGACCGACTTTTGACCGTGCTTATAAACGACGATGCGCAGGTCGCGGTTGACCCTGATCGTCCAGAAATTCTTTTCCCGCGCCTTGTCTACGCGGTGCAACGACAAGCCGGGCCGCGATGGATCCGACATATAGTCGACGATTATGGTCTTGGTGGCCGTTTGCTCGGCGTTGGTAAGCCGGTTTAGGCTACGATGAAAGGTGTTCGCGAGCTCAAGCACCGTTGTGCGCTTCCCACGTCATTAGTCGTTTGGCTATGCAGTTCACCGTTCGATGGAAGCTCGCTTAGCGGTCCACTATTTTCCCGTTCGCTCGTCGCACCACATTGGACAACCCAATCTGATCTAGGTCAGAACCTTTTCAAGGTGTTTCGCGAGGATCGCCTCGCGCTCCGAAAGGAATTCGCCGAATTTTGCATAGGGGAACGATGACCAGCTTGGAAAGTGGTGCATCGCCAGAAAATAGCCCTTCTTTGTGCTGTCCCCTAGTTCGTGGTCAAGCCAGTCGTCGAAGTCGCTATCCGATTTGGCCTGGTTGGGCCCGCCCTGCAGTAATTGCAGATTGGCGAGATTGTCCCTGAGGTTTGGCCACTCGCGCGCATCTGGCGCGCTCACATCTTTCGCCAGGAGCCGGCGTTCCGTCATCTTACTTCTGGGATAGACATGATCAATATGGAAGCCATTTGAGAAATCGAAGTTCGGATAAAGCACGCTCAAAACGAGGAAAGTCTGCCGGTTTTTGTATTGTAGCCCCAATAGATTCTGGATCTCATCCGGCGAGAATTTGATGGATCGGTTAAGCTGCGTGAGCCGGTCATTTATCGCGAATTCCGGAAACGCGTCGACGGAAGCGCTCTGCAACTCCCCACGAAGCGCGGCGAGGATGGTGTCGCCCATCGACCCGAACGTTCCCCGGAGAAGAACCTTCGTGAGCCAACTACGGATCCCGGCCCGGTCCGCCGAGGTGGTCGAGGAATGCAAATAGGCGTCGGTGGCGCCCTTTTTTCGCAGGTAGTACGCAATGGGAATCAAGGCGTTTGCCGAGAGCAGCGACCGATCGGTTAGTCCGAAGGACCTGGCCAGGTGGGCGGTCAGCGACAGGGCGGTCTTGATCGAGGGCCACGCCTTTTCGATGGTGGCCATGTTCTGTGCATTGAAGTTCTCGATCTTGAACTTCACGTCAGATATATCCGAAAGTACCAGCGCGGATTTGAGGACAAAATCCTGGTCGAAAGTCAATTCGTCGCTGACGCTGTTCAATTCGTCGACAAACGCGTGGATGGCTTGACGGGCATCGGTGCCTTTCCACGAAGCCGTCGCGATCGAAAGCAGCAGGTCCGAATAGCTCAGCTTTGTGCCGCCGCTGTTTATTCGGATGAATATCTGTAAGACCTTGTCGAGATCGGCTTCGCGCTCCAGGAAGAAGTTGACATTCCCAAGCGTATTAAATGTCTCGCAGATCATGCCGAGCGTCCGTGCCGCAAAATCCCGCCTTTCTTGAGGGGCAGAGCTGATCCGTTCCATCGCCATGAACATCAAGACATGGCTCACATTCTTGATTTTCGAAAACAGCTCAGGAAACGACACCCAGAAGCGCTCGGTATCGGCCGCGGCTTCCTCCGTCGTGAGAAACCGGATGGCGTAAAACTTTTGCTCGTCGGTATCGTCGGCCGGCCCGAGAAGATCGATGCAAAGCTTCTTGATCGGGTATGCGGCTAGATTTGAACGTTGCTTGTTCTTGGTGCGGCTCGCATAGGTGCCGGTTAGGGCGATGACGAGCGCCGTCAGTCGCTGCTGACCGTCCAGCACGGCGGTAACATCGCGATCACCTGTCAATTGCGCCGGCGCGTTGTGCCGAGCATTGTACTCGTGATAGTGCGTCAGAAATCGATAGAACTGCCAGTCGTTCACTTGACTGCGAGGCACTTCCCAAAAGAGAAAGCTGCTGATCGGGTAGCCGCGCAACAATGAATCGAAAAGAAGCTCAATTTGCTCGGGCTCCCAGATGAATTCGCGCTGAATGGCTGGAAGTACGTATTTTCCATCGAGAATGTTTTGTATGGCCTGACGGATCGGAATCGGCGTTTCGAATGGCATTTCATCTCCCCCACAACCGTCGATAAGAGCTGACGCGCATCGCACGTGTCAAGGCGACCCAGTTGCGAAGCCGAGTTGAAAACCGCACTTCATTCGCCTTGGCGACAAAGCTACAAACCGATGCTCAGGAGATTGCTCGGCGGTGAGGGACACTCCCCAGAAGAGAGCGGCATGGAGGATTAACGTCCCCTTCGATCATACGCGCTGGCGGGGGCGAAGAAGCCGGCGGCCAAGCCGCAGCGTAAGGCGGCTTAGACCGCTCAGACGACTGGCTGGAGGCAGTCGGCGGATCGCGCAAAAACCGGCTTATAGGAGGCCCAGGCGATCAGCCGATTTAAGTCATGGCTTGATCGCCGTGAGGCCGTCGGCGGAAAGCATCGGATCTTCGTCGACGTCCAGCATCAAGAGAGCGGCGGTTGGCGAGATGGGGTAGAAGATCGAGAGAGGCTAGGTCGGCTCGGGGCGGGTGCCCTTCACGGGCTGATCGCCGGTGATGAAGGGCACGTCGGTGCGATTGAGCTCCTATTAATGGTTTTACAGTCGAAAACGACGAAACCATTTGTCGTCCAACGCTTGCTCTTTAACCAAATAAGATATTACGATTGCAGGATTTTCAGAATTTGTAGATCAAATCAAAGTTTTCGTATACGCCGAAATACTTCGAAAATAACTTTGCTTTACTTCGTTTTCGACGCTTTTCGTCGCTCTCCGTCCAGTTGATCTACATCCGTTGAGGTCCGTGGCGGTTCGTTTCGAATCCAATTGCCATCCACGCTTCCGCCATTTGGACTCCCGTGAGACTTTGGACTTCGCAAAAACCGGTTCCTATGTAATCTGACCCCATCCAATCCAAGAAACCCCTGTGCCCTAGCGCTTTCTTTGATTCGGATTATCGTAGGTCATCTCAGAGCCGCGACGCTGCCGACGATCTGGCCGAGCAGGATCGTCTTCGGAGACGCCCCGCGGGTGGCCTTGAGCGCGAAGGCCTTACCTTCGTTCGTCCTCGCGTCGGCGATCACGAGTTCTTCGCCGACCAGCACCGCATACACGGCCGAGAAGATCTCGCGGACCGACGCGTCGACGATGAGCCGATCGCCGGGCGCCACGGAGAAGCCGCCCGTCCTGGTCTGTCTCGGCACGGCGACGACCACGCAGCCGGCGGGATCGGCCCGCAGCACGCCTTCGAGGAACGCGGCCGGCATCGACCAGCCGCGCATCGTCGCCGGCCGCGCCGCCGAGTCCGGCTTGCGCATGAGGCGGGCGAGTCCTTCGATTTCGTATTCGGGAAGCGTCTCGCCGGCGGAGGTCGGCGTCGCGCGAGGATCGATCGGCGGCTCCGCCGCCGTGGTGCGCGCCGGCGGCGTGAACGTCGGCATCAGGGGGAGGGCCTCCTCGTCGTTCTTGTCGTAGGTGGCGAGCAGCTCCGGGAGTCGGTCTTCGATGGCCGGCGGATACCCGCTCGGCGGATTCCCCTCCAGAAGCCAGACCGGCTCGCATCCGTAGACCGCGGCATAGATGCGCGCCTGGCCTATGTCGAAGGCGAACAACCCGCGCTCGGCGCTGCTCACGGTCGTCCGGTGCAGGTCCATGGCCTTCGCGGCGGCGGCCGGCGTCGGAAATCCGGCGAGCCTGCGCGCCAGACGCAGCCTCTGGGCGCGAAACGCGTCGTCTCCCTCGGCGGGGCGGCGTTGCGCCATGACCCGCAATTCGAGCTGCCGCTCCCGGAGTTGGTCGACGACGATCTTGCTGTCGGCCACCTCTTCGCCGTCGGCAGGCTCTTCGCCCTCGACCGGATCGTCGCCCCCGAGCCATTTCACGGAGACGCCGTAGGCGCGCGCGTAGTCTTTAAGAGTGTCCGCGTTCATGTCGCGGATGGCACCCTCGTGCGACCGGTACCTGGGCTCCGGCCACCCGAAGTGCTGAGCTGCTTCGCGAGCCGTGGCGTAGCCGGCATGCAGCCGCGCGGCGGCGAGCCGTGCCGCCCGCCGCGGATTTCCGGAGTATTTGGATTCACCCGCCATAGGCCCACCTTCCGAGCGTAGTATAACGATTCGACCGGTGTTAACCACTTCAGCGACGTTCAATGGCCGGCTCGCATTTTGTGCATTAGGAATGCACATATGCATAATGATCGCAAAACGCCCGACGGCAAGGCTCCCAGCGAGCGGGTCCTTGCTCGCCCGGATCCCGGGTCCTGGGGACCTGATGAGCTGCTGACTCTGAGCGAGGCGGCATATCTCTTCTGGCCGAACGGGCCGATTACGACCGCGACCCTTCGCACCGCCGTCCGCAAGGAGGAGCTCTCGGTCGCGGAAATTGCCTCGAAATTCTTCACCACCAGACGTTCAATCGAGGCGACGAGCGTGCCGGCGATCCGCCGGATGGCCGCCAAGCCCCAGCCGGTGTCGGCACCGGCGCCAGAGGCCGAGCCGAAGAAGGCCGAGGCGTCGTTGCCGGCCCGAACTGCTGTCGAGCGCCTCCAGACGCTGAAGCGTCCCCGCCGCTCCTCTTAACCCCGCATTAAGCATGACCATCGAGAGCACAACCGCCTCGATGGACTCTGCGAGCGTAGTCTATTACACACATATCGGAGCGTAGTAGAGAACGCTCGAAACCCAGAAGGAGGCCACCATGAAGTACGCCAAGCACAAGCACACGAAGAAGGACCTGCCGATGGGGGCGGTCCCGTCGCCGGTCGTCAGCACCGAGGGCTCCGCGCCCGGCCCGCGCAACATCGCCGCCAGCCTGCTGGCGTTGGGTCGCGGTGCGACCAAGGGCCCCGAGAAGTCCGACGACATCCTGGTCCTCCGCAAGTCGCGGTCGACCACCGGGACCACCGACGGGATCTTCTATCTCGAGGGGGCCTCGACGGGTCTGCGCGAGAGCGAGGGCGAGCTCGCCGAGACCTTGAAGGTCGCCACGCGCATGGCCACCGACGCCGAGCGCCTCGCCCGCGTCCATCCCGAGTCGATCCCGCTCGAGGCGATCATCCGCAACGCGATCGGCATCGAGCCCCCCGAAATCCTCGGCAAGCGCGAACACGACCTGTGGAAGGTGAAGTTCCGCCGGGGCAACATCCTGCTCAAGAACCTCGAAGAGGGGCTCACGGTCGGGACGTTCACCGAAGCGAAGCTGGCCGAAAGCTGGGACGTCTTCGCCAAGGTGCCGGTCGCCTACGCCAACAAGACGTCCGGAGGCGAGGGCGATGTCGAGGTGAAGGTGAAGAAGGGCGCCAAGAAGCCGCGGACGCTCTCCTACACCTACATCCGCGACACGTTCTCCTGGCTGCGCGCCGAGATCGGCAAGTACCTGCACGAACGCCACATCTACTGGGTGCCGCCGCTGCCGCTGCCGACCACCAAGGTCCGCCGCGAGGAGTTCCTGTGCCGCGACGATCTCGCGCGCCTCCTGTGGGCATGCCGCGGCCGCATCTGGCTCAACGCGCTCGGCGGCTGGATCAAGGTCCGCAAGATCGTCGATGGCGTCGACCGCCTCGTCAACTACATCGACCACGAACTCGCGCGTCAGGCGAAGGGCATCGCGCGTGCGTTGCTCCTGATGGTCTACACCGGCCTCCGGAAGAGCGCCTGCAAGAAGATCCTCTGGAACGCGCACGCCACCCAGGGTCACATCGACGTCGTCGACGGCATCATCCGCCGCGTCGGCTACAAGCAGCTCACGACGAACAAGACCCAGCGGCCCACCTCCCATATGCTGGACCGCATCCTGCAGCACTGCCGCCGCTGGCACGCGGCCGATACCAAGAACCGCTACGACCAGGTCGTCCGCAACAAGGAGAATGCGCCCTATACCTCGTCGTTCGACGCGATCTTCGACTCGGTCGTCGACGCCGCCGGGCTCTCCAAGCAGATCGTCGTGCATACGATGCGCCACACCTGCGCCACCTGGCAGGCCATCGTCGGCGTCCCGATCCAGGCCGCGGCCGATCTCATCGGCGTCACCGTCGACACGCTCGAGGATGTCTATCGCAAGTGGCACCCCTCGACCCAGGAGGTGGCGGCGAAGGCCTGGCGCGACCGCGAGAACCTCGCGCGGCTGAAGCGCGTCAAGTTCGCCGACCTCCCCGACCGGGCGGATCCGGATGCGCGCGTGCCGAGCCGCGCGCTGCCGCGCGAGGGCCGCGAGCGCAAGACGCGCGACAAGCTGCGCAGCCTGGCCGCGGCCAACGCCGGAGTGCTGTCGTGATGCTCGTGCCCGGAGTCTCGCTGGGGAAGTCGGCTGCCAAGGTGTTCGACCCCGATCTGTGGCGCGCCTGCTTCCGGTCGGAGCGCACCGCCTTTCGCGGCCTGGCGGCGAGCAGCGTGCTCGCCTCCTGCCACCGCAGGCTCTGCGAACTCGAAAAGCTGCCTCGCTACGCATGGCGCGACGGTACGCTCCAAGTCAGCCGCTCGGGTGATCCGCGGCCGATGCCGTTGCTGCCGTTCGCCGACCAGGCTCTCCGCCTGATGGACGCGGCCGGCGTCGGCTCCGAAGGCGCGACGCTGTTCACCACGGAAGGCGGGGCGCCGATGCCCCCCGGCAATCTGCGCGAGCAGATCGTCGGATTCGGCCGCCGTCACGGCATCGCGGAGAATCTGCCGTCCAACCTGCTCGCGACCTTCCGCGAGGCCGTTGGCGGCGGCGAGATCGCCGACGGTCTCTTCGGACGGGCGGCGCCCGTGTTCGACATCGAGGAGGAGCGCGCCTTTCTCGAGGCCTGCCACCCGCTGATGAGCATCGTGTTGCCGTCGGTGACCGATCCGGCGTTCGATACGCCGGTGGCACGCGCGCTCGCCTGCACGTCGCGGCGCGAGCTCGACGAGGAGGCGCGCGAGCGCGTCCGTCTCGCGGAGTTTCCGGAGCTCTACGAGGCCTGGACCGAGCGGAAGCTCGATGCCACGCACTTCTCGATGTATCTGGGCCTCGACAACGTTGCCCGCTGGATCCGACGCTACCGCGAGAAGGGCGTCGCCGGTCTCAAGCAGAAGCTGCCCTCGCCGAACCGGAAGAAGGCGTTCATCGTCGATCTGCGGCGCAAGCGCGGTCACCATGAGAGCGAGGCGGCGTTCCGCAAGCACCTCGACACCGAGCACGGCATCGTCGTGAGCGAGTCCTGGCTCTCCAAGGTGCTGGCCAAGGCGGGGGTTCTCGGTCTCCGCATTGCGCAGAAGGAGTGGCGCGAAAAGGTCGTGGAGATCTTCAAGATCCACGCGCCCGTCCGCGACGCCCGCAAGTTCTGGAAGGAAGTGCTCTGCGACGAGCACGGCTATCCCTACACGCTGTACTGCGCGCGGGCGACCGTCGCGGCCGCCGGCCTCGAATTCTCGGTGCCTGCCCGCGATCCCGCTCGCGTCGAGGAACGGCGCCGGCTCGTCCTCAAGCTCTACAAGCTCCACGCCCCGGTTCGCCGCCTCGACGTCTTCCTCGAGATGCTGCGCGAAAAGCACGGCGTGAAGATGGAGCTGAAGCGCCTGCGCGAGATCCTCGACGAGGCCGGGCTGCGTCCCAAGCAGGCGAAGAAGTTCAGCAAGCCGCGGAAGGCCGCCAAGCGCGCGGCCCGAGTCCCCAGCGCGAACTGATCCCCCAAGGCAATCCTGACAGGAGTGACGACCATGAAGCACGCCCCGAACAGCTACGCCGCGATCCAGATGACCCTCGACAGGTTTCCCGAATTGAAGACCAGCACGGAGAACGACGATCTCTTCATGTGCGAGACGTCGCCGCCCGAGGTGACCGGCGACATCGTCGAGTTCTGTGCCCACGTCGGCGACACCGTCCCTCCGATCCCCATCTTCGTCGACGTCGTGCCGTCTCCGACCGCGCGCGAGGGCTGGTGCTTCGCCAACGTGGCGGACAGGGTGGCCGAGGCGGGCGGAGAGCCGGTCCACGGCTGGACGATCTGGGGTGCCCCCTCCCTGTTCTACACGGCCGAATTCCATGTCGTCTGGAAGACGCCGGCCGGCAAGCTGGTGGACGTCACGCCCAAGCAGGACGGCGAGGAATACATCTTGTTCCTGCCCGACGACCGCTACCCCGTCGGCTTCGACTTCATGGGGCGGCCCAATAACATCCGCACGCGCGTCTACGGCCACGACCGGCGCCGGGACGAAGTCGTCTGCAAGATGCTCGGTTTCAGCGAAGCCAGGTTGGCCTACGAGACGAACAAGGCGCGGCGTCGCGGCCTGACGCTGCCCCAGTCCATCGGCATGCGGCTCGGATCGCGTGATCGCCTCGAGCGCCTCATCGACAAGTTCCTGGAGGACGTCGGCATCCTCGAATCCATGCTGATGCCGACGCCGCAAGGAATGGAGTGCAAGGATCCGCGCCGGTCGGCGGAATTCAGGCGCCGTGCCGCGGACGTCCTGCGGCAGAAGAACAAGCTCTTCCTGACGGTGGACTTGCTCGTCCGCGGCGCGAAGCCGCACCCGGGGGCCTGATCCATGCGCGCGTACGTCATCGACCCAATGGACGAAAGCCTTTCCGAGGTCGATCTCCCGGACCTGACCTCGGAAATCCGCCGTCTGTTCGACGGCGCGCGGATCGAGCGCGTGGAGACGCTGCCGGCCGGCGACGCCATCCATCTCGTCGTATCCGACGCGAGCGCAGGCACGTTTCGTGTCGGGGGATCGCGAGACTATCGCGGCGTCGGTCTGGTCCTCGGACGGCGCGGGGCCTTCGGCCTCTTCGGTCACGTGATGACCGACCTCGATTCGCTGTCGGCGATCCTGCGCTTCGGCTCCTGCATCGAGCCGCAGACCGTCGCCGAGGTGACAGACGACAGCCGCCACCGTCGTTCGGACTGCGACTGATCGACCATCCAAGAAAGGAAGAAGCATGAAGTTCTCTGAGTTCAAGCACGGTCCGGCCCGCCATCTGTTCGCCGGCCTCGGTGGTGAGTGGTTGGCCATCTTCGACGGCACGCACTCGTTCGAAGAACTGAGGTTCGCGATCATCGACCGCAACGACAAGGACGTCGGCCGCTTCGTCCGGGCGATCCGCCGGTACGCGGGCTTCTGCTCCAGCGGCGAGTTCCGGTTGCTGCTGGCCGTCGCCGCGTTCGCCGACTTCGGTCACGTCGCCGACGACCTGTCCGGCAACACGACCTGGCAGAACATCACCCGAGGCTGCGACGCCGATTACCGCGCGGCGATCGCGGCCTGCGTCATGGCCGCTCCGTAGATCGACACGAAACGACCTAACCCAAGACGCAAGATATGAAGAACGCACCCGTTGCGACGAAGGGACTTCTCCTGAAGGAGTTGAGCCGTCGGGCCTACAGCAAGCACGGCGACAACACGATCGAGAGGATCGTGCTCGAGCATGGTGTCCCGTTCACGGGCATCGACAGGCCGAAGGGAATGCGGTTGCGGAAAGCCCAGTACTGCTTCCGCAACTCGTTCTACGCCGCGAGCGAGCAGCCGGGAATGTTGTACGTGGAAGGCTTCGCCGCAGTGGCGAACTCGGTCGTGGTCCACCACGGTTGGATATCGCCCGACGGAGTCCACGCGATCGACGTGACGCTCCGTTACCCGCCTGAGAGCATCGAGTTCTTCGGGGTCGCGTTCACGGTCGGTACGGCCACGAGCGAATTGCTGCAGACCAATCAGCTGATGCCGCTTTTCAATTCGTGGAAGCCCGGCTCGCGGCTGCTCGTCCTGGCGGAGAAGGCCGCAAAGTCCCCGGCGCCGACCGGGCCCGGTGTGTCGGGCCCGTAGAGGTCGCGAGACGCTGAATAAGATCGCTGAGTTTCGCAAGCTCTCGTCAGATGCGAGTGCGAATGGAGAAATTTCAATGTGTGGATTGCCGGTGACTGTGGGCTTCTTCTTCCGGCGCGACTTTGTACCGAGGAGGTGCAGGTCTCCGCGGACCGAATGGTTCAGGGCGGAGTGCGGCTCGGTCATTAGGATCATCGAACCTCCCGAGGCGACGCCGGCATTCCGCGTGACGTTTCCCGAACGGGAATCGCCGCACCCGTCGAGGACGCGACGGTTGCCGGAAACCGACTTGATTCTCCTGCACCATGACGCCGCTTTTTGGTGGCCGCTCCACATCTGGGAGGAAGATCGCTATCCCTATGCGGAGATTTCAGTCGATGGTCTGCTCGAATTCTTGACGGAGCCTTACGACCTGTTCGGCTTCACGCCGCCGTGGGATCCGGTCCCCTTCGATTCCGGAATGTTCGCATTCGCGCGGAAGCTTTGTCGGGATGACGAAGAGATCAATGCCGGCATCGCGGCGCAGCGCGTTCACGAGAACTTCCTGATCTGCGGCGGTCACGCCTACGTCGCGGCGGCATGCCCGTCTACGTCCACGGTTGGCATCGATCGCTGCGGAAGAATGTCTTCGGTGTTGCGAACTCCGGCGCCGATCGATCCATCGAGCCTGCGATCGTGACGTTGTTTACGCATCGCTCGCAGGAGTGGCGCCAGACATTCGAGTCGGCGGACATTTGGCTCCCGACGGATCGCGATGCCGCGCTGTCGATCATCGGCGAACAGGCCGATTGGGGCCCGGTGATCGAAGTCCTGGCCGCTGACACAATCGTGGACGTGCTTTTCGAGACCAGGCTGGACGCCATTTTCGCCGGAGCTCTCGAAATGTTCGAGCGCCGCTCGGGCACCTGGAAGCCGAAGCTGGCCAAGGTATATCGGGAGATGCTTGCGCCGGGAATCGAGGTCGCCGCCGGTCCTGAACTGAACCGCCGCCGATTCGCGGCGCTCTCGGAGCTTCTTGGGACGTCGACGCCCAGGCACATGGATCGGCTTGCGCTGAATTTCTACGACATGACGCTGCGGCACGGTCTGGATCTGCCGTTGTTCGACATCTCGGTGTTCGGCCCCACCGCCGAGTTGGCGATGGAAGACGATGCCGCGCTCGCAAGTCTGGCTTAAGCGAGGTCGTCCGGCGCCCTCACGTCGAGCCTTGCGGAGCAAAATTTTTGGGTTCGGGCTCGACTCTATGTTCATGATATGTTCTCATGCCGTCATGAGCGACCGACCGGCGAGCTGGCGCATGCCGTCACGTAAAGAGATGGAAAAATTGGCTGCGGCCAACGAGCGACGGAGCGACGCGGCTCAGACGGGGCATGCCGATATGCCCACGGAATACTGGGATTCCGTGATGGCGGATCCCGCTGTGGCGGCGAGGTCCGGCATCCCGATTCAGCAGCGGCGCCTTTCGGAGATCCCGCGCCATGTGCTGCGGGTCGGATGCCAGCGATGCGAGCGGGTCATCGAGATTCAGAAGGCGGACGCGGTCCGATTCTATGGGCAGCATTCGATTTGGAAGGATGTAGGGCAGAAGCTTCTAGGTCAGACCTGTCCACATCGAACCGGACGATACGAAGAGGATGGCTGCTGGCCATCGTTCAACCAACCCTGAACGAATCGACGCGCGCCGTGGACTCGCATGGCTCCGAAGTATCACCCCGCGCCCTTGTCTGGAGGCGATCGCAAAGCCTTGAAGAAGGAACTGGGCAAGGTTCGCCAGCCGGCAACGGCGATCATGACATACAGAATGGTCCAAGCGATCGGGAAGGCCCAGTTCGGCGGCACGAACGCGGGCTTTGCCAGCCCGGCATACCAAACGCCTGGAAGATTGGTCGCGCCGATCAGCCAACCGATTCCGACCACACCGACGACGAAGGACGACAACTGAAGCATTCGCCACCTCGCGATTCATGTGCTCCGATTGTATCATCCGCACATGAGAGAAGGGGATGCGGGGCAGGCCTCGACGCCGCCCGTACGCAAGATCATCCATATCGATATGGATGCGTTCTACGCATCCGTGGAACAGCGCGACAATGCGGAACTTCGCGGCAAGCCGGTTGCGGTGGGAGGCTCGGCCGAGCGCGGCGTCGTGGCCGCAGCGAGCTACGAAGCTCGCAAATTCGGTGTGCGGTCGGCGATGCCGTCCGTTACCGCGAAGCGTCAGTGTGCTGATCTGATCTTCGTGAAGCCTCGTTTCGAGATCTACAAGGCCATCAGCCGACAGATCCGCGAGATTTTTGCCGAGCACACGTTGCTCATCGAGCCGCTGTCGCTTGACGAGGCCTATCTGGACGTGACGGACAATCTCCAGGACATCCCGCTCGCCCGGGACATCGCTCTGCGGATACGGCAGAAGATCAAGAAAGAGACCGGGCTCAATGCTTCGGCGGGCATCTCATACAACAAGTTCTTGGCGAAGCTCGCCTCCGACCATCGCAAGCCCAATGGGCAGTACGTCATCTCTCCCGAGATGGGGCCGGGTTTCGTGGAGACCTTGCAGGTCGGCAAGTTCCACGGGATCGGTCCGGCGACGAGCGCGAAGATGAACGCGCTCGGGATCTTTACGGGTCTGGACATCCGCAACCAGACGCTTGAATTCATGAATGCCAATTTCGGCAAGTCCGGCGCGTACTACTACTGGATATCGCGCGGCGTCGACGAACGTCTCGTCCGAGCAAACCGGATCCGCAAGTCGATCGGCGCGGAGAATACGTTCTCGACCGACCTGACGGATTTCGACGCCATGGTCGCCGAGCTCCGACCGCTCGTCGACAAGGTTTGGCGGTATTGCGAAGCCGTCGACACGCGAGGGCGCACGGTGACGCTCAAAGTCAAGTTCTCCGATTTCGAGATCATTACGCGCAGCCGGTCGACGTCGACCGCCGTCGCGGATCGCGAAGAATTGGCCGATCTGGCGATGGCACTGCTGCAGGAAAACATGCCTTTCCCCAAGTCGGTCCGTCTTCTGGGCGTGTCGCTGTCGTCCCTCCAAGCCGGGGATGATACGGAACCGCAACTGGATTTCGGCCTCTGACCCGGACTAGACTTTCTACCGGGGTCGCCGACGGCAGCCGTGGCCCAGGGGATCGCAACATTCGATGCTGGAGAACGACCTGACCCTGGCCGCCATGGCTGAGGCACTGGCTGGATCCGCCGACTATCGCGTCCTTCGACGCCTGGTTCGTCGGGAGACGTTTTTACCTTCCGTCGGTCACGGCACCAAGACCGGGATCCTCCTGGACGTGGAGACGACCGGTCTCGACACGCAGAAGGACGAAGTCATCGAAGTCGGCATGGTCAAGTTCGAGTACTTTCCGGACGGCCGTATCGCCGGCCCGCGGGACGTTTTCTCGTCGTTCAACGAACCGTCGGTGTTTATCCCGCTGGAGGTCACGGCCCTTACCGGCATCACGAACGAGATGGTCGCCGGACGACGCATCGACGATGCTGCTGTCGAAGCCTTTGTCGAGGATGCAGTGGTCGTAATCGCACACAACGCAGGCTTCGATCGCAAATTCGCGGAGCGCTACTGGCCGGTATTCCAACGAAAGGCTTGGGCGTGCTCGGCGACCGAGGTCGAATGGCGAAAGCATGGGTTCGAAGGATCCCGCTTGGGCTATCTTCTGAACGGCGCCGGCTTTTTCCACCAGGCGCACAGGGCCGTCGACGATTGCCATGCGCTTCTCGAGATCCTCGCGTTCGAACTGCCGGCCGCCAGCACTTCGGCGCTGGCGGTCCTGCTGGATCGAGCGCGAAAGAAGACCGTGCGGGTGTGGGCGGAGCAATCGCCGTTCGATCTCAAGGATTCGCTCAAGCGTCGCGGTTATCGCTGGAGCGACGGCAGCGATGGTCGGCCGAAGTCGTGGTACATCGATATCGACGAAGACGAGCTGGATGACGAAGTCGCATTTCTCAAGACTGAGATCTATTTGCGCGATGTCGAACCACGCCTTCAAACCCTGACGGCGTTCGACCGGTTTTCGACCCGGGCCTGACGTGCTTGGCGCGGTGGAGCGCCGACGAAACTTAGACTTCGCGCTGTCGAGGTGTTCGCGCGCGCTTGTCCTTTTTGTCGCGGGCTTCGTGAATCTTTTCGCTGATTCGGGCTTCACGAATTCGTATGCCGACGCCGATCTGAGGGTCGGTCTCGTCCTGCAGGAATTCGACACCCATGCCTTCAAGCGAAGTCTGGAGCGCAGCCAGCGTGCGATCGTGGAGAATGCGCTCTCCTTTTTCGAGATGTGCAATCGTCCGCGTGGCCACCTCCGCGTCCAATCCAAGCTCCGACTGTGAAATTCCGAGCCAAACACGGGCGGCCGCAATTTGTCGTCCGTTAACCATTAGTGTACATTCCTAATGCACATGTGCATTGAGAGTGGTAGTGTCTTCCCATCGAAGCGAACGAGGACACAGACCACCGATGACCCCCAGCGAATGCGCGATCCAGACCTCGGCTGACGATCTGCCTGACCTTGTCGGGCAGATCGTTGAACCGACGGCCAGAGCCGCCGAAATCTCGGAGGTGCCGTGGCCGGCCGGCGCGAGCGAATCGGCAGCCTACGAAACCTACATCGGCAGCAACGCCTGGAAAACTAATCCCAGCCGACTCGCCGAACTCCGCGCCTCGGGCTACCGGTGCCGCACCTGTAATGCGTCCCGGGACGAAGCTCGACTGGAGGTGCACCATCGCACCTACGAGAATTTCGGCCGCGAGCTCATGTCGGATCTCACGACGCTGTGCGCGGCGTGCCACAAGGTCATCACGTCCGAACTGCGTTCCCGTCGTTACGCGGCTCACCCCGTGGTGATGGCCGACTACGCGGCGGAAACGGCCTCCGCGCCGCTCTTCGACGTCGCCTACAGCACGGGAGACGTGTGATGAGCGTCGATCACATTAAGCTGAAGCTGACCGGTGTCGGCCCGATGCTCATGCATTCTTCCAAGCTGGCCGATCCGTTCGAGAAGGTGACGAAGGCGCTCACCAAGATCACCGGCAAGGCAAAGAAAACGGACGCGGATCACTTGCGGATCGCGGAGCTCGAATTTCGCGGCGGGCTTTGGCTGCACCACGGCTTTCCCTGCCTGCCGCAGCAGACCATCAAATCGGTCTGCGTCGATGGCGCGAAGAAGGCCAAGCAGGGCGAAATCGCGAAGGCGGCATTCCGCTCGGAAGGAGCGGCTCTGCTTCAGTACGATGGCCCGAAGACCGTCGACGCCCTCTGGGCCGACGAAAACTTCCGTCACCGCGCAATCGTCCGCGTCCGCGGGTCGTTGACGGTGCGCACGCGCCCGATGTTCCAGGAGTGGAGCGCCATCGTCCACGGCAGCTTCCTGCCGTCGATGCTCGATCGCGAGGAGATCGTGGGGTTCTTCCAGACCGCCGGCTTGTTCGGGCTCGGCGACTACACCCCGGAATTCGGCCGCTTCGTCGCAGAGGAAGTGCAGCTGGAATAGAGCTCGGCGTGCCGGGGCGTGGCCCGGCGAGGCAGGGCAGGGCCCGGCGTGGTTACCCGCGAGAACGCCGGCCGAGAACAGACAAACCAATCGTACTAACCGACGCGCAAGACACGATCTGCGCGAACGGAGGGACATGACGTGACGCGCCACTTCCACCGCCGCTTCCATGAAACGCTCGACTCAACCAATGAGTGGCCCTCGACGCTCTCGTACTGGCGACAGTACGGGGCGGAGAGCTTCGACGCGCGTCGCATCGCCGAGGTCGTCGCATGCGTGGCTCGCATCTCTTCCACCATCCCCGACTGGCGCAAGGCGATCGACGGAGACGCCGCCGCGGCGATCGGCATCGTTTTGCCTCAGCCGCGTCCCGAGAAGTTCACCATCCGGGTCGATCTCCCGATGACCGTCTTGTTGAACTGTGCCTTCCACGATGCCGCGGCCGCTCTCGTTCTTTCCAACAGGTTGATGCAGATGCCGCTTTCGGAGGGGCATCGCACCAATCTGTCTACCTCCTGGCTGGTTCACAAGATCTGGCTGGACCACAAGCGAACCCGCCCGAACTGGACTTGGAGCGCGTCATGAACACGGGTTCGTTGGAGCTCAGAGCCTACAAGCGCAACTGGCGTGCTTCGCGTCGCTTCCGTTGCCATGCTGCGGCGGGCGGGAAGCGTCGCAAGGAGATTTTCGCCCACGAGGATCCGCGCACGTCGTGCGATGCGATCGGAGGCGGGTTCTCAGCGCTCCGCCGTGCTTGGGCCACCCATGATTTCGACATGGAAGAGGAGGACGAGCCGGTTGTCGTGAGGAACGGCCCGCGTTCTTCAAAGGAGCGACCGGTGTCCCCGGCCGACGTCGCGGCCAGCTTGATGTGCGCGCGGCTGTTCGATGCGCACCCCGACGTGCTCGGTTCGATGCGATCGGCCGCACCGGTCATCGCGATCGACGTGTCGGATCCGGATATGCTGGAAAAGGTCCTTGGCGTCTGGCGCGAGACGCTGCTGTCGCCGTCCGTCCGGGTCATGAACCTCGGGGAGCGTCATGGCGGTCGCGACAGCCATGATCTGATCCTCATCGCCGAACGCGATGTCCCGGCGGGTAGCAAGCTCGCCGATCGTCAGCGAGAAGCGCTTTGGGCCCTTCAAGTCGCGTTGCCGATCGTCGCGATCTCGCCGTCGGCCGAAACGCACGTCGCAAGTGCCATCTTGAAGGCGGCGCCGATCCGTATCCGCTTTCCCTTCATCGATCCCGCAACGATCGCTCTGACCATCAGGGTGGTGACGGGACGCCCGTGCGGCGATCTGCTCGACGAGGCGGTGAGTTCGCGGGTTTCGCTCGAAGATCTGGTCTCGCGGTGAGGTTCGACCGTACGCCGGACGAATGCATGAAGGAACTCCGCCGCTTGGTGGCCCTCAAGGACCACCGGAACACGGGCCGTGACATCGAACTCGACCAGATCTTCGGGATGAGGGAGGCGGTACAATGGGCCCACTCCTCGATCCGAGATGTAAATGCGTGGCGCCGCGGGGAGATCTCCTGGTCGGCCGTCGACCACGCTGTCTGCCTCGTCGGCCCTCCCGGAACGGGCAAGACCCTTTTCGCCTCTGCCTATGCCAAAGCCGCCGGCGCAAAGTTGATCGCCTGTTCGCTTGCGCGCTGGCAAGGCTCCGACGAAGGACATCTCGGTCACCTGCTGCGGGCGATGCGCAAGGACTTTGCCGAAGCGCGCGCGCAGGCTCCGTGCGTACTCTTCGTCGACGAGATCGACTCCTTTGCCGACCGAAGCAAGGTACGCCATTCGCATGCGGATTATGCGGTTCAGGTGGTCAACGCATTCCTCGCAGAATTGGACGGCTTGGCCGGCCGTGACGGCCTTCTGTTCTGCGCCGCCTCCAACGACGTCAGCCGCTGCGACCCGGCGATTCTGAGGCCGGGGCGCTTCAGCAAGGTCATTCGGATCGGACTTCCGGATGCGGATGAGTTGGAGCGCATGTTTCGTGTCCGATTGCGAGGCGAACTGGCGACCGCGAGGCTGGACGATATTTGTCTGCTGGGAATGGGGTCTACCGGTGCGGATGTCGAGCGGATCGTGGCGGACGCCCGGCGCTTCGCTCGTCAGGACAACCGTGACATCGAGCTCGCGGATCTGCGGAGGGCACTCACCGGAGATCGAGATCGGGACCAGGCCGAACTGGAGCGCGCAGCCGTGCATGAGGCCGGGCATCTGCTCGCGGAGATGCTGCTGTTCGGCGAGGTTGATTGCCTGTTTGCCCATATCGCCGCCTCCGGCGATAGAGGCGGTGCCACGATCCGTACCAGAACTCCCGCGTTGCAGGGGACCTATGAGGATTACAGCAAGCGGCTTCAGGTCCTGCTGGCCGGTCGCGTGGCCGAAAAGATGATCTTTCACGCCTATTCGGATGGAGGGGGAGGTCGCAAGGGCTCGGACCTGGACCAGGGGACCCGATTGGCGACGGCCATGGTCGCCTCGCTGGGGCTCGTCGACACCTCCCTTCTGTTCCTCGGTTCAAGGGAGGATACCCGTGAATTGCTCTCCTATCCCGAGGTGCGGCGCGCTGCCCGCACGGAGCTCACACGCGCCGCCGACGCCTGTCGCTCGACGTTGATCGAACATCGGGAGTCCCTTGAGCGAATCGCCGCCGTATTGCTGAAGAACGGCAGTCTGGATGGCGTCAGGGCTGCGAAGTTTCTTTCCGGCAATTCGGCGTCGTGGAGCGTTGCCCCATGACGACCGAAGCCATCAGCGCCGTGGAGCTGGAGCGCCTGGCGACGTTGCTGCAGTCGTCCGGCGAATACAGAGTGTTGCGTCGTTTGCGGCAGGGATCGACCGGTCCGATCAGCGCGGCGCAGGTGAAGCGGGCCGTCTTCCTCGACGTGGAAACGACGGGTTTGGATACCTTGAAGGACTCCGTGATCGAGCTTGCGATGTTGCCGTTCGACTATGATGCCGACGGAACCATCGTAGGGATCGGCGAGGTCTTTGTGTCGCTGCGGGACCCCGGCGTCCGAATTCCTGCCGAAGTCACGAAGCTGACCGGGATTACCGATGAGATGGTCGTTGGGGCTTCCATCGATCCGGCACAGGTCGAAGGCATTGTTGGGCCTGCCGCGGTCGTGATCGCCCACAATGCCGGCTTCGATCGGCCGTTCTGCGAGCGCATGTGGCCGATCTTCGCGTCGAAGCCATGGGCTTGCTCTTTGCGCGAAGTCGACTGGAGCTCTGAAGGTTTCGAAGGTGCCAAGCTGCGCGATATCGCCGCCGGCCACGGCTTCTTCTTCGACGGACATCATGCCGCAGAGGACTGCCGTGCGGGCGTCGAGATCCTAGCGCGGGGCCTCCCGAAATCCGGACGGACGGGCCTGGCGGCGCTCCTCGACTCCGCGCGTCGGACCCGCTGGCATTTGTGGGCGCTCGGTGCTCCATATTCCGCCCGGGAGTTGCTGAAGAAGCGCGGCTATCGCTGGAATCCGGGCGATGATGGTCGCGCCAAATCTTGGCACATCGAGGTGCCCGAAGCCTCGCTCGCGGACGAGCGCCGCTTCCTGCTCGATCTGATGCGGCAGGACGAAGACGGAATCGTCTCGCTGCCGACGACGGCTTTTGATCGCTATTCGCTTCGGTGAATCTTCCGCTGACGCGCGCTCAGACACCAAGGGAGGCAAGAGCCGCATCGTCGTCCTCGTCCGTCGGCCCATTCAGCTCCAAACGATCAAGTATTGTCTTTGCGCTCGCGATTAGACGCGAAAGATTCCTGGAGAGCTCGGGATTCTTCTGCGAAATCAATTGTCGCAACATCTCTCGGTATTCGGGAAAGTCCGGAGCAGGAAATAGATGGTTCGCATTGGCGACCGCGGGCACGGCTTGGCGAAGGCCCGAATACATCCATGCGATGTCCCATAGGTGCTCGGCGACTGCTCGTGCGCACAGGTCGGCGGCGGACGTCGTCGGTCGATAGTGTCTTGCTGCGATTTCCGACCTAACGTTGATTGCTTGCTCGGTCGCCCAGCCTTCTTTGGCCGCCTCGATCTCGGTGAGCCCAAAAACGTGGCCGTGCCACCCGCTGGATAGCCGAACATGGCGCTCCGGACCGGGCATGGAATAGCCTGCTGCTTCCCGCCGATTCAACGTGGTCGGTCCGAGGACGAGATCGACGCCCTTACGGTCTTGGGCGGCGGGGATGAAATACCAGACCGGATCTCCGCCTTCGACCAGCACATCCCCGCCGCAGAAGAGCAGTCTGGAGGCATCCCTGTGAGCACCGGCGAGCTGCAGATCGAACGTTGACCGGTCTTTGTCCTCCCTCACCTCGATCCTACCGAAGTTTTCGGCCTTGAGCGGATTACAGAGTCGGTACGTACGATGCAGCGGGTCGAGAATCGCACTTGCGGTTTCCCAATCGTTTTCCACCATGCTCCGGAACTCGGCGGACTTCAGTGGACCGTCAGCGCCGTGGAGCGGCCACCACATGGATCCGGCATAGGAGCGGATTTCGTGGGGCTGCCGTTCTTCGCCGTTGAACTGAGCGACTTCGTAGGCGATCGGAGCGTCCTTGGCATCGACCTCACTGATCGCGACGTCGCACGTATCGTTAAGGTCGATCCATTCTTCTAAACGGCACCGCTTGCGCACGTAGTGGCGGCGATAGAAAAACTGCGACTTGAACATGAAGTCTGTCATTTTTCTGCTCCTCCGTTTCCGCCCTAGAATCCGAGGCGGCCAAGAGCCGCGTCGTCATCTTCGTCGAGGCCATTGATGAGATCGAGACGGCGTAGGATTTCGCGAGCGTCTTCGGCCTCCTGAGCGAGGTTCGATGTGAGAGAGGTCCAATCGACTGCAGCGAAATCCTCAAGTACGCGGCGATGAGGCAGGTCGTGCGGATATTCGGCCCTTCCGTCGGCGTCCGCGAGGCACGGGACGTACGGACGAATCCAAGGCCAGCTATCCCAGTCGCCGTCCTTCCGCATGCCGCGCCACAGCCATTCCGCGAGGGCGCGAGCGCAGGTTTGGGGGCCCGCTGGCGGCGCCGGCAAGAGTTCTTCGATCTGGTGGATTCCGCGCACTGAGCTATCGCGACGGTCGAACAAATGCCGTTCTCGATCCAATTCGTGCGGTCCGATAGCTAAAGCTCTCTTTGCAGCCCAGCGCCGGGCGCTGACCGTAGGACCGTAGATCCCGGTCTTGCCACGTTCGCGGAAGTTGTCCCCTGCATCGACCAGATCCAATTCGGAAGGGCCGACTTCGATGTCGATGACTTTCCGATCCAGTCCCGACCTGATCCCGTAATAAACGGGCGGACCAGCTGCCACCAATACGGTTGAGTCGCAGAAGACGACTTTCGACGCGCCGACACGGGCCTTTTTCCATTGGTCGTCCTTCGTCGATTTGACGACTCTTGGCTTTGAGGCGAAGAATTTTTCCTCCGAAACCTCCGAGTGGTACGGTAGACCACACCCCAGCGTCGCAAGGACGAGATGGCTTTCCCTTTCAGCGTATGACGCGAATTCCGCGGGACTGACTGCCCGCCCGGCCTGCTTCAGGACCCACCAGTAAGAGTTCTGAGAAAGCCTAACTTCCGCTTTCAGAGAGCCCTTTTCGTCGACAATGCGATGCGATATCGGAGCGTCAATCGCCGCGATGCTCTCGATCACGATGTGTCCATCGCTCGCGACCTTCTGCCCCTGTCGATTCCTATGGCGGTAAGGGATGTAAATGGCGTCGTATGGCACACGAAGCTTTACGGGCGCGTTCATGCTTTCATCCCTTCAGCCGATAACCGCCGCTTCCTGGTCGCGGTTCGGTGCGAGGCCTTGTCAGCGGCGATCTGAGCCGACGTGCGCCGGATGCGCCGGAGCGGCTTCGGCGGTGAGGTCAGCGCTGCGATCTCGTAGCGTGGGTACATCTCGATGGTGTTCTTGAGCGTTTTCACCCAGGCGTCGCCGTAGTTCAGGCTGACCTTCTCGATCTCGACGGGATCGTCGGATCCTCCGTGCCCCGTGATGAAAGCCTCCACCTCGGGATGCATGCCGACGTGGCGCGACACGGACTTGAAGCGGTGGCGCCACCCATGATTCGGCTTCACGCCCGTGACGTGGAGGCTCTTGACGACCCACTCTCCGAGACGCTCGGCGATTTTTTGCCACTGTGGATTGGCGTTGTCGCCACCCTCGGCACGCTTGGGGTCGTAGAAGAGCGGCAATCCGGCCTTCTCGCGCTCGGCCACGAAGTCGAGGAACTCTTGGTCGATCAGATGCGAATGCAGCGGGACAACCCGCTCGTAGTCACCTTTCGTCATCTCTGGACGGAGATAGAAGCACGGTATTCCCGACTCCGGATCCGGCCGCACGTCCGACGGTAGGAGCGACGTGATCTCGTTCACACGCGCTCCCGTGTAGGCGCAGATCCAAGGGATCCAGCGTCGAGCGGCCCGCGTCTCCGCGGAGGTCAGATGCGAGAAGGTGGCGAGCGTCGCCGTGAGAATCGTCTCGGCCTGGGCGTCGGAGAAACCCTTCTTGTTCGACTTCATGGTCGACTTGACGCCCCTGACCCTGACGCGGGAGAACGGATTCTCGGTCGTCAGCTTGCCGCGCTCGATCTGGAAACCGGCGACTGCCCGCAAGGAGGCGATCCAGACTTCGCGAATGGACTTCTTCGCGATGCTTTCTTCGGTGAGGTGGTCGACCCAGCGATAGGCGTCGTCCTTCGTCATCCGGCAAAGGTCGGAATGACCGACGAAGTCGCAGAACGCCTTGATCTTTGGGCGCCAACGTTTGGCTGTCGCGCCCGTTGCCCCGCCCTTGATGCCGGCTTTCTCGCAGTAGAATTCGAATGCTTGTTGAAGGTCGATCTCCTTCGATAAGGAGGGGGCGTTCTTGGCGAACGCGTCTGATTCCGAAAAGTCGCGGTCCCTGGCCGCCCGGGTCAGGTCGATCGAGATCTGTCGCCGCGCCTCGACGAACATGGGCAGGAAACGGGCGCGGTCGGCATCGTTCAGGACGTAGCCGTTCCGGTTCAGAAACTGGTCCAACGACTGCTCGTCGTACTCGCGCTCCTCGTCGTTCTCCTCATCGTTGCGTAGGTGCGTGTTCTGTCCCCACCTGGCCCCCGCGGGAGGATTGCGGATCTGGGCTGCGCGGCCCTGCTCGTGCACGACACGCTGAAGACCGCTGAGATCCCAGTCGGTCATGGTCCGGGCCGGGGCGGCCGGCGTTCTGCCGGCGGCTTGGGCCGCCCGCAGTCGGTCCTCCCATTCCCGGTCCAACTCGAGGCTGAGCTTGTTGCATGCGACCACGGCCGTCTTGAAATCGGTCGTATCGAGCGAGCGCCAGACCTCGCGGCGGTCGACGACGCCCCGGTACCGTTCCGGCACCTTCTTGCGGAGCCACCAGAGGTCGCTTTTGATCTCTTTCCGGTCGGTCCTCTTGTTCTTGATCGTTTTTCGGACGGGGGTCGGCATGTTTAAATTTTTAGGTTTTCCCACGTGGGTGTAGCCCCTTGGTGTAGCCCCGGGACATGCAGGAAGCCCTTATTCCGCCGATAAAATTTGAAATATCAGCGGGTTAGTTCAACGGGGGTAGTGGAATCCCTCCCTCTCCGCCACCCTTCGCCTGCCGGGCTTCGGGTGGCAGGCTACCCTTTCGGACCAGGGCGAAGGGTGTCTCCCGAAGCTTCGGAGAAGCGTAGGCAATGCCCCCTGACATTCCAACGATCTCGACCGCTCGCCTGATGCTTCGTGCGCAGGTTGTCCATGACTTCCCCGCCTGCCAGGCGTTCATGGCTTCGTCCCGGTCCGCCGGCACGGGCGGTCCGTTCCGGGTATTGGACGTGTTGGAGCTCTCTCAACCCGAGATAACCGCTACCCGGCCTCTGGACAGTGATGCAACCTGCCCTTCGCGGTCGTCCCTCGGGAGTGCGCCCTCGAGGCCGAACGTTGTGGCAAGTCCTCTAACACCAGCAGGCGTCACGACGAGCGCGCGGCTATCCCGGACATGCTCAACCCAATCGTGCTCGAGAGCGTGATGAAGGATGGCAGCGCCGAGCGCCCCGGCCAGATGCGGCCGGCGCTCGCTCCAGTCGAGACAGGGGCGACAGAACACCCGGCGCTTGGAGGCGAGGCGAAGATCGACGCCTAACTCATCGAAGAATGACCGACCGGCATCGGTGAGTTGTCCGCCATCCTCGTCGAGCAGAATGAACGACTGCTGGACCAGCCGGTCGGCGATTGCGACGGCGATGCGGCCGGCCATGTGGTCATAGCACGTCCGCGCGTGTCGGAGCGTCTCTCCGCCGCGCCAGAGATTGCGCTGCCGGGCGGGGCCGTCCTGCGCCACCACCATGAGACCTTCCAGCACGCGCGCGACGTGCGGAGAGGCCAAGCGAAAATATCGTCGTCGGCCCTGCTTTGCGAGCGCAAGCAATCCGGCGTCGCTGAGTTTCGCAAGATGGCCACTCGCTGTCTGCGGCGCCACGCCAGACACATAGGCGAGCTCCGAGGCGGTCAACGTTCGGCCATCCATCAGCGCACTGAGCATGTTGGCGCGCGCCGGATCGCCGATGAGTGCCGCGACTTGGGCGATTTTGGGTCCCGTATCCATGTCTTTCTCGTACGCCGATGAGGCCGCAGTGCCAAGCACGAATACTTCGGCCAAGATCGTAGTGTTTCTGCAAGACCGATTCAATCGCGGGACATAGGTTGTCTGGACACCACTAAGCCCCAGCGAAAGGCATCGCCGCGATGGGACGAAAGTCTCGCGGCTCCAAATATTCGATTGGCATCGAATGATAATCGCAAAGCGGGCTGGTCTGAGCCATCAAAATCTCACAGACAACCGAGTGTGATCAATGCAAACAACTTCGCTCAACACAAGGCAGCCGGAACAAGCCGGCTCTGACAGCACGTCATCCCGTTCGCCTCTCGCCGCGGTGCTGGCGCTTGCCGCCACGAGCCTCGGCCTCGGCGTCGTGCAGCTGGACATCACCATCGTGAATACCGCGCTGAGCAGCATCAGCACCTCGCTCGGCGGCAGCGTGGCCGAGCTGCAATGGGTGGTGACCGCCTATACCATCGCATTCGCTGCCTTCATTTTGACCGCTGGTGCGCTCGGTGATCGCGTTGGCGCCAAACGGATATTTATAGGGGGCTTCGCAATCTTCACGTTGGCTTCGCTCGCCTGCGCATTGGCTCCGTCGGCGATGTTCCTGATCGTTGCTCGCTCCGTGCAGGGCCTGGCGGCGGCAATCCTGGTGCCGAACTCGCTGACGCTACTCAATCACGCCTATACCGATCCGAAGGCGCGCGGCCGCGCGGTCGGCTTCTGGGCCGCAGGTGCGAGCGTCGCACTGACTGCGGGGCCGCTAGTTGGCGGCGCGCTGATCGCGCTGGTCAGCTGGCGTGCGATCTTTCTTGTCAACTTGCCGATCGGCGCCGCCGGCCTCTGGCTCGCCTGGCGTTACGCCGAGGAGACGCCGCGGCTCGCGCAGCGTGAGATCGATCTGCCGGGACAGATCGCGGCGATTGCAACCCTCGGCACGCTGGCCGGCGCCCTGATCGAGGGCGGCGCGCTGGGCTGGAGCCATCCGCTCGTCATCACGGGCTTCGCGGGGGCGGCCGTAATCGGACTCCTGTTCGTATGGCGCGAGGCGCGCGCGCCGCAACCGATGCTGCCGCTGTCGCTGTTCCGCCATCACATGTTCGCGCTGACCGCTCTGGTCGGGCTTCTCTTCAACATCGCCTTCTACGGCCTGATCTTCGTACTCAGTCTCTACTTCCAGAACGTCAATGGCTGGTCGCCGTTCGCAACGGGCCTCGCCTTCGTGCCCATGATGGCCATGGTGCTGCCCGCCAACCTGATCACCGCGTCGGTCAGCGAGCGCCTCGGCGCGCCGCAAACCATTGCGCTCGCTTGTGTGATCACCGCCGCGGGCTGCGTTGCGCTGCTGCCTATGGCCTCAGGCACCAGCTACGGGGCGATCGGCGCTCAGCTCCTCGTCCTCGGCGGCGGGCTCGGCCTGCTCGTGCCGTCCTTGACCTCGACGCTGCTCGGCAGTGTCGAGAAGTCGCGATCCGGCATCGCCGCCGGTGTGTTGAACGCGACGCGGCAGACCGGCAGCGTGCTTGGCGTTGCCCTGTTCGGCTCGCTGGTCGCGGGGAACAACGCGTTCATGGCAGGCGTGCATGCCTCGCTCGTGATATCGGCCGCTGTGTTGCTCGCAGGTGCGGTCGCGATCTGGCAGGGCCGAGCAAAGGAGGGACGATGACAGGGGAGGTCGAGCTCATGCGGTGCCCCTGGTGGAGCGGTCTAGATCTGCTCACGCTGAGTTCTTCTCAGTTTGGCGCGAAGCGCTCGATCCGTCAGCGCCGCAAGGCGACCCTCGCGATCTGGTCTATCGCTATCGGCCGCGCTGAGCGGGGACGCGCGAGGCACGCTCAATTCCGCCATCCCGTCACATCAGGCACGTTGTGCAGCTTGTCGGGATTGCGGGTCACATAGATCGCGACAATCCGTTCGTTCTCGATATGCAAGGCTGTCGTTTGAACGAGGTCGTCCTCGATGGTGATGAAGCCCGGCAATCCGTTGATAGTCGCGTAGCGGATCAATCGTGAGGGATGCACGGTGAAGAGCCGGGCGAGCCCCGCGAAGCGCTCCATCGCGCTTTCGAGTCCGACCAGAGGCTCTGTCGGTGCCGGGACCTGGCCGCCACCATCCGCATAGACCACGACATCTTCGGCGAGCATGGCGCGGAGCGCAGCAAGGTCGCCGGTCCGCGTTGCCGTGAAAAAGGCATTTGCGAGCCGCAAGCCTTCTTCGTTCCCGACGACGAACCTGGGTTTGGCAGCGTGGATATGCGCGCGGGCGCGGCTGGCAAGCTTGCGACAGGTCGCAGCCTCACGCCCGATCGTCTCGGATACGGCATCGAACCCCAATCCGAACACGTCATGCAGCAGAAAGGCCGCCCGTTCCAACGGCGACAGGCGTTCCAGCGCGATCATCAACGGCAGGATCAGATCGTCGGCCGCTTCCGTTTCTTCGGGGTCGAAAAACGGTTCGGGGAGCCACGGTCCGACATAGGCGGCACGCCGGCGCCGAGCGGATTTCAATTCGTTGAGGGACAATCGGGTGACGATGGTGTGTAAGACTGCCTTGGGATCGCGCATCTGGTCGCGATCGGCGGCGAGCCAGCGCACCCAGGCGCTGTGCACGACATCCTCTGCGTCGGCGACCGAGCCCAGCATCCGATAGGCCAGCCGGATCAGGCGCGGCCGCAGCTCGGCGAAGATTTCGGCCGCCGTCGCGTCTTCAGCCGCGTCGGTCACGACGCGGCCCGAACGGCCGCTGAGGCCGCGTCACGGCCACGCGCAAACTGCAGCGCCGTCTTCGCCACCCGCTGCCCGAGGTGGCGGGCGGTTGCGAGATCGGATGCCGGCGGCGCGGTATCCGGCCCCTCGTCGGTGTTCGATTGCGCCCCGGCTCCGAGCCAGAACCCCAGCCTGTTCGGATCGGCTTCCGATCCCGATGCGGAGTTTTTCCCCGGAGGCAGATCGAGATTGACCCAATGCATCCCGTGCTGTGCGGCGAACAAGGCAAGCTGGATCAATGTGGACAGCTTGTCGCCGGCGTGCGCCCCCGAATTGGTGAAGCCTGCGGCGAGCTTGTCTTTCCAGCGGTAGCCCTTGGACATCACCGCTCGCGACGTTGCTTCCTGAAAGGCTTTGAAGGCCGCGGAGGCGGCGCCCATGTAGGTGGGCGTGCCGAAGATCAGCGCTTCCGCATCCATCAGCCGATCCCAGTTCTGTTCCACATTCTCGACAGGCACCAGAAGCGCCTCTGTGCCATCGACATCCTGGACGCCGGACCTGACGGCCTCCGCTTGACGCCGGGTATGGCCGTAGGCGCTATGATAGACGATTGCGATCAGGGTACGACCGCCGCCGGTTCCGAGTGTGTGCATGGTGTCCTCTGCTGCTGCCATTGCAGAAGCCAAGACAAGGCAGCGCGTCGAAACGTGACATGCCCTGCGAACTTTCGTCCGGAGGATGTTGCTCCAATTGACCGCCGCTCAGACCGGAGCGGTGGCCGCGGGCTACTTTGCATGGGGTTGTTTTCGATATTTTGCCGGGAGCCGGCCTTCGGGCCGCCTCGGTAACCTTAATTTTCCGTTTCGATTGTCGATAAAGTTTTATCGATTATCCTCGTGGCCATTGAGCGGTGTGACGAACCGCGCGATGAGCGGCAACAGCCGAGTGGCTGGACGACCTCTCTGAAATCGAAGGGTGGGCAGAGCGCAGTGCCAGCCACCTTTCGGGCTGTCCGGCGGCGGCCGGCGGGGCAAATCAATTTTGAAGTGCTTTTGATTGCCAGGTTGCGGCGCATATCTCTCCGCATGAAGCCTTTCAATTGGGATGTTCCAAGATGACGCTCGCGCATTTCCTGATCGCGGCCGGTGGCGGCTTTTTGTTGCTCGCTGGCTTCGTCGCATTTGCCCTTTGGAGAAACGCGCTCCATTCGACGGCGCGGATTTAGCAACAGACCAGATTCAGCTCCGACGGCCTCGCGCTTGGGGACAAGCGAGGCTGGCGGAATGGCCGCACCGCCGCGCGGCCTGACAGCCGAGCACCGCGCCTTAAACCCTACCCCAAGGCGACGCGTGCTCGGCTGTTCAATTCCTGACCAATCTTCGTCGTTTGAAACGTTCATTGCGCAAAGGCAATTCCTCCGCTCTCCGCGTCACCTCTACGACGCGAGATCCAGTCTGCGCGTGATCGCGATGGCCTCGAGGAAGGTCTCGTCGTGGCTCACAACCAACAGCGCGCCGTCATAGGCGCGCAAGCCAGCCTCGACCGCTTCCATGGATTCGATGTCCAGGTGGTTGGTCGGCTCGTCGAGGATCAGGAAAGGCGGAGGCCTCACGCTGCCGAGCACACAGGCAAGACCGGCGCGAAGCAATTGACCGCCGCTCAGGCTCGCGACGGCCTGCAGCGCGGCATCGGCGCGGAACATGAATCGCGCCAGCGCCGCGCGACAGGCGTTCTCGTCGGCATCCGGATTGATGCGCCGGAAATTCTCCAGGATGGAGGCCGACGCATCGAGCAGGCTGACTGCCTGATCGAATATGGCAAACCGGGTCATCACCTCGACGGTGCCGCGCGCCGCGGTCAGGTCGCCGCTGATGAGCTTCAGCAACGTCGTCTTGCCGGCGCCGTTGGGGCCAGTGATCGCGACGCGCTCCGGACCCGAGATCGAAAAGGTGAGATCACGCAGGATCGGCGCTTCCGTGCTGTAGCCGACATCGGCCGCATCGATTCGCAGCACCATCCTGCTCGCCGGCAGATGCGTCGAGGGCAATTGCACCGAGAATGGTTGCAGCACCTCGATGCGTTGCCGCGCCGCGGTGGCGAGTTCGAGCGCTTGCGTCCGCCTGCGCTCGGCGAGGCGGGCGTTCTCACCGCCGCTGTCCTCGCTGCGGTCCTTGCGCAGCCCGGCGGCGATCCGCGGCAGATCGCCCTTGGCGCGCTTCCTTGCACCTGCGCCGTCCTTGCGCGCCTTCCGTTCGTTGGCTTCTCTGGCGTTGCGGTCGATCTCGGCGACGCGCTTCTCGGCATCCGCCAGATCGTGCCGTGCTGCCGACAGCTCGATCGCCTTGCGCGCGCGGTACGCGCTCCAATTGCCGCCGTAACGCCTGGCTTCCAGCGAGGTCAGTTCGACGATCGCATCCATGGTCTCCAGCAATTCGCGGTCGTGGCTGACGATGATGGCGCCTTGCCGCCAGTCGGCGAGCAGATCGATCACCGCCTTGCGTCCCGCACGGTCGAGATTGTTGGTGGGCTCGTCGAGCAGCAGAAAATCGGGCTGCGCGAAGGTCAGCGCGGCGAGGCGGGCGCGGGTGGCCTGGCCGCCGGACAGCGTCGCCAGCGGCGCGTCGAGCGCATCGCTCAGTCCGACGCGCTCGAGCGCGGCCGCGATGCGCGTGTCGAGCGTCCAGTCGACGTCGGCAATCTCCTCGGTGCTCGCAAGGCCCTGTTCGGCACGGCGTAGCGCAGCCAGTGCGCGGCGCGCGCCGAACAGGTCGACGACGCATTCATCCGGCTTCAGCTGAACCGTCTGATGCAGCATCCCGACGCGTCCCTGAACCGAGACCGTGCCGGATTGCGGCGTGCGCAGCCTCGCGATCAGGCCGAGCAGCGTCGTCTTGCCGACGCCGTTCCTGCCGACAAGGCCGGTGCGTTCGGGTCCGAAGTTCAGATCGATGTTGGAAAGCAGAACCCGGCCGTCAGGCGCGGACAGGGTCAGATGAGAGAGCGCGATCGATGCAGGCATGAATATCCCCGAGGGCAAGGCTGATGGGCGTTGCTGTCAGGGTGAAATCCATGGTCGTCAGCATCCTCGGGGATTGATGATTGGCGTGATGTAGTCGTCTATTGCGCCGGGAACAAGGCGCGAAGCCAGCCGTCACGCCGCTTCGGCGAAGGTCCAGCGGTCGGGATCGGGCGTGTGGCCGATCAAAGCGAGGCCGTAGGCGATCGATTCGAATTGATCCGCCGAGGTCAGGCGCGCTTCACCAAAGCGCTCGGCGAACAGCCGCTGCACGGCCGGTACGAACGAGGTGCCGCCGGTCAGGAACACCTTCTCGACGTCGCGCGCGGTGATGCCGGATTTCGCCAGCGCCTCGTCCACGGTCGCGCCGAGCCGTTCGATGTCGTCGGCGATCCAGGATTCGAAATCGTCGCGCGTGACGGTTGCGCCGATATCGATGCCTTCGCGGGCAAAGCGGAACTCGACGCGGTCGCGGCTCGACAGCGCGACCTTGGTGTCGGACACGGCGCGATAAAGCGCGAAGCCGAGATCGTGGTCGACGATGGTGATGAAATCGTGCAGCGGCGCCGGATCGAGCGCGGTGCGCGCGAGTTGCTGCAATTCGCGCAAGTCGCCATTGCCCCGCATCATCGCGAGCTGATGCCAGCGGGCGAGGCTCGAATAATAGTGATTGGGGATCGGCAGTACCTTGTCGAACGAGCGGTAGTTGGTGCCCTTGCCGAGCCGCGGCGAGACGATGTGGTCGACGATGCGGTAGTCGAAGGTGTCGCCGGCGATGCCGACGCCGGCATGGCCCAGCGGTTCGGCGCGCAGCACGCCGCCCTTGCGCGAGAACCGCATCACGGAGAAGTCGCTGGTGCCGCCGCCGAAATCGGCGACCAGCACCGTGGCGTCGTGGTCGAGCGTGCGTGCGAGGGAGAACGCCGCGCCGACCGGCTCGTAGACATAGCGCGCATGGCCGGCGCCGAGCCGCTCGAACGCGGCACGGTAGCGCTGCATCGCGAGCTCGTCATTGGGATTGCCGCCGGCAAACTTCACCGGGCGGCCGACCATGATGGTCGGTGCGCCCAAGTCGAAACCCTCGCCGGCATGGCGCGTCAGCGTGCGCAGGAACGCCGCGAGCAGGTCCTCGAACTTGTATCGTTGCCGGAAGATCTGCGTGGTGTTGAAGGCCGAGCTGGCCGCAAATGTCTTGAACGACTGGATGAAGCGATGGATCGTGCGTCCCTCGAGGAACTGCTCGATCGCCCACGGACCGCCCTCGGCGCGCGGATGCAGGCCGGCGCCGGGCCGTTCCTCCCAGAAGCACAGCGCGGACACATAGACGCTATGCGTGCGGCCGCCGTGGTCGAAGCGAACAGCCTCGACGCGGCCGTCGCCGTCGGACAGCGCGACCACGGTGTTGCTGGTGCCGAAATCGACGCCAATCGAGACGGCGGGCGGGGCGCTCGACATGTCATGCTCGGATTGTCTGTGAAAGGGGGCGGACCTTTAGCGGCTTTGGCCGGATTTGCCAACCCGTATGGACGCTATCCACCTCCCCTTGGAAAGGGGAGGTCGCTTTGCTCGTCAGAGCAAAGCGGGTGGGGATCTGCTCGCTCCGTAAACAGCATCGCCTGCGGCTGACCCCCATCCCGACCTTCCCCCTTTCGGGGGGAAGGAGAAGGAAGATGACGGTCCCGATGAAGCGGCTCAATCCTTCAATGCGTAGGCGATGACGTAGTCGCCGCGCTTGGTGCCGAACGAGCCGTGGCCGCCGGCCGCGGTGACGACGTATTGCTTGCCGCCAGCCTCGTAGCTCATCGGCGTCGATTGGGCGCCGGCCGGCAGGCGATCCTCCCAGAGCACCTTGCCGTTGCGCACATCGTAGGCCCGGATCGTGTACTCATAGGTCCCGGTGTAGAACGCAACGCCGCCGGCGGTGGTGATCGGCCCGCCCAGCATCGGCACGCCCATCCTGAATGGAAGCGGCAGCGGCGTGGTGTCCCGGATCGTGCCGTTGGGATGCTGCCAGACGATCTTCATCGTCTTCAGATCGATTGCGGCCATCGAGCCCCATGGCGGCCGGTAGCACGGCACGGAGAGCGGCGAGAGGAAGCTCGAGATATCGACGCCGAACGGCGTGCCATACATCGGCTGCACCCCGACCTCGCTGCCAACCGGCTTCTCGGCCGTCGGCGCCGGAGGATTCTGCGGGCCGCGCGGAATGAGTCTTGAGGCGAACGGCAACGACATCGGATTGCCGATGGCGATCTGCCTGACAGGATCGACCGCGATGCCGCCCCATTCGAACATGCCGAGATTGCCCGGGAAGACCAGCGTGCCCTGCAACGACGGCGGCGTGAAGGTGCCTTCGTAGCGCAAGCGGTGGAACATGATCCGGCACAGCAGCTGGTCGAAGATCGTGCCGCCCCACATGTCGGCGCCGGTCAGCTTCGCCTCGGGGCGGAAGGTCAGTTCGGAGAACGGCTGGGTCGGTGCTGAGCGGTCGCCAGGCGCTGCGCCTTGCGGCACCGCGCGTTCCGGCGCCGGCACGATCAGCTCGCCGGTCCTGCGGTCGAGCACGAAGATGTTGCCCACCTTGGTCGGCTGGATCAGCGCGGGGATGACGCCCTTCGCCGTCGTCACATCGACCAGGCTCGGTTGCGAGGGAACGTCCATGTCCCAGAGATCATGATGCACGGTCTGGTACGACCAGGCGCGCTTGCCGGTGTAGACATCGAAGCTGCGGATCACGCCCGACGGCACCTCGACCGCATAATTGTCGATCACCGCGGCGGCCACGACCAGGATCTTGTCGCTGACGACCGGCGGCGACGTCGGCTCGAAGAAGCCCGCGGTCTTGATCCCCATCCCCTGCTGCAGGTCGAGGCTGCCGTGATCGGCAAAGCCATCGCAGAGCTTGCCGCTGTCGGCATCGAGCGCGATCATGCGGCCGTCATTGACGGGCAGGAAGATCCGCCGCGGGCATTCGGCCGGCGCCGGATTGCCGCCAGAGTCGACGGCGCCCGATGCGGTTTCATGATAGGAGACGCCGCGGCAGGTCATGTGCTGGAACGTCTTGTTGTGCACAAGCTTGGGGTCGTAGCGCCAGCGCTCGGTGCCGGTCTTGGCGTCGAGCGCGAACAGCACCTGGTGCTGCGAGCAGAGATAGAGCGTATCGCGCACCTTGATCGGGGTGACCTCGAAGGTCGTCTCGCCGGAATCCTCTGGTGTCTTCACGTCGCCGGTGCGGAAGGTCCAGGCGACCTTGAGGTTGGCGACATTGTCGGGCGTGATCTGCTTCAGCGGCGAATAGCGCTGTCCGAATTGCGTGCGTCCATAGGCGCGCCAGTCGCCGTCCGGCTGCGGGTCGGCTTCGCTTTGCGGCACGGCAGAGCCGGACTCGGCAATCGTGCCGTTGATGTCGTGATAGCTGGACAGCAGCCCGGCGATGAGCACCGCCGCCGCAGCGACGACGCCGATCCAGAGTGGCGCCGTCGCGCGCATGTAAGGCACCGGCCCGCTTCGTGTCAGGGCGCGAACGATCACCGGCGTGAGCAACCACAGCGCCATGGGGAAGATGATGTCGCCACGCGCCGCGAGCGGCCACCAATCGAACCGCACCTCATAGACGGCCCACGCCAGCGTGCCGAGCAGCACGATCGCAAACAGCCAGAGCGCCTGATGGCGCTGTGCCAGCAGCAGCATAGCCGTGGTGAGAATGCCGACGCCGAGGACAGTGTAGAAGATCGATCCACCCAGTGCGGCGAGCCAAATGCCGCCGCCGGCGAGGACCAGGCCGATCAAGGCATAGACGATGGCTGTGATGAGGACTGCCCTGGATCGCTGCATGGTCGCTCCGGTGCGGGGCGGGATCGGGCTTGTCCCGCACAACAGACCGCGTCCGCCATCGCGAACTGTCGTTCAGCCAACCGCAACTTGCAACCTGGAACTGCGCCGTTGATGCACCACAAGCACGTAAGGTCTATGCGAAATCCGCCGAAGCAAATCATTCAAAATGCGCGCACCTTCAACAGGGAGCAGCGGAGCTGCGGAGCTGCGGCGCTGCGGCGCTGACGCAAAGGTGAGAGGTCTTCAGCGGATTTTGAATCGACACGCTCTTCCAGTCCTGTGCAGGCGCTGCTCTATATCGTTCCGCGGATCGCACCGCAGACGGTTGGCATGCAGGAGAAGCAACAATGACACTGAACCCCACTGCCGAGAATTATCGTGTCGCGGTCGCCGCCTACGAGGCGGGCCGACCGAGCTACCCTGCGGAGATCGTCGCCGCGCTGCCGCTTGCGGCCGCGCGCTGTGTCGTCGACCTCGGTGCCGGAACCGGCAAGTTCACCCGCCTGCTGCTTCCCCGTCTGCCGGCGACGGCCCGTCTCGTCGCCGTTGAGCCGGTGGCCGAAATGTCGGCCAGGCTGTCCAAGGAAGCCGGGGTGGAGGTCATCAACACGCGCGCCGACGCGATCAATCTCGAAACCGGCAACGTCGACCTGGTCACCTGCGCCCAGGCGTTTCACTGGTTCGACAACGAGGCGTCGGTTGCCGAGATCGCGCGACTGCTGCATCCCGGCGGGACGCTTGCGCTGGTCTGGAACAACAGGGACGACCGCGCGCCGTGGGTCGACGCGTTGTCCGTCATGATCGAGGGCTATGCGGGCGACACGCCCCGGCAACGGACCGGACGCTGGCGCTGGATCCTGAAGGACCCACGCTTCGTGCTCGAGAGGGAAATCGTGCAGGACCATCCGCACCGGATGAAGCGAGGGGATGTGTTCGAGCGCATCGCATCGACGAGCTATGTCGCCAATCTTCCCGATGCTGAGAAGGCG
>NZ_JAQOSR010000200.1:0-14032 GCF_046718885.1 Bradyrhizobium sp. UFLA01-814
GCGGTGATCCGCGTCGGCGGCGCGACCGAGGTCGAGGTGAAGGAGCGCAAGGATCGCGTTGATGACGCGATGCATGCAACCCGCGCGGCTGTCGAGGAAGGCATCCTGCCGGGTGGCGGCGTCGCTCTGCTGCGTGCCACTGAAGCGCTCAAGGGCCTGCGCACCAAGAACGACGACCAGAAGACCGGCGTCGAGATCGTGCGCAAGGCGCTGTCTTGGCCGGCCCGTCAGATCGCGATCAACGCCGGTGAAGACGGCTCGGTCGTGGTCGGCAAGGTCCTGGAGAAGACGCAGTACTCATACGGCTTCGATGCGCAGACGGGCGAGTACAGCAATCTGGTCTCCAAGGGCATCATCGACCCGACCAAGGTCGTGCGAACCGCAGTCCAGAACGCTGCCTCCGTGGCGGCGCTCCTGATTACCACCGAGGCCATGGTCGCCGAGTTGCCGAAGAAGCCAACTGCAGTGCCCGCGATGCCTCCGGGTGGTGGCATGGGCGGCATGGGTGGGATGGACTTCTGACCCGGCCCCGTCACCGGAACCAAAAAATGCGAAAACCCCGGCAGCGATGCCGGGGTTTTCTACTTGAGGCGCGGACTCACAACGAGTCTCTCGGTGGTGCTGGTGCCGAAGCGATCCGCGAGCGGATCGTCAGTCTTCCGCCGGGATCACATGGCCAGACCTTCATTGAGACCATTCGTTTTGCCGCCGCCAACCGCTTGCTGGTCAATCTCGACTATCGCGACCAACAGGGCAAGCGATCCACTCGCGCAATCGAAGTCTATTCCTTGCGGCGATCCCGCGCGGGCGATGTTCTGTTGATGGCAGTTCGTGCAGATAGCGGTCAGCCGCGCAGCTATCGCCTCGACAGCATTCTGGGAGTTTCGCAGACGCAGACAACATTCTCGCCACGCTATCCGATCGAGTTGACGCCGACAGGCTCGCAGTCGATCCCTCTAACGTCACGGCCTGCTGGCCTTGTGCTGCCGCGAGCCTCAACGCGCCGTCGATCACGTGCGTCAAGCAGCGGCCCCACTTATGTCTTTCGTTGCACGGTCTGCGGCAAGCTGTTCGAGCGCAAGACCCACGACAGTACGCTGCGGCCCCACAAGAACCGTGCTGGCTATCAGTGTTACGGCACATACGGAGCCTATGTCCGGACGAAATAGCGGCTGGGTCGCCGCATGAACAAGCTTCAACAGGCTCTGGTCGTTTTGGGTCGTTTCGAGCGCAAAGAATTCAGTTAGCCTCGGTGGCGGAAAACCTGCTCGTGCAGGTTTCGAGGCTTGCGGCTGCCCGTCACTGAAAAAGGCTTCGTCGGCCCGGCAAACACCCTGTTGCTGACAGTGGTCAGTTTGATTGCGGCGCTGTTTTGCTACTGGAATGTTGACCGTCAACGTCGCATATTTCAGGGATGACCAAGGCGCTCGGCACCAAAGAACAGAAGATCATGGATTATCTCCATGAGCATGTCTTCGACCCGGTTTTAGTGTCACCGACTGCCTCTAACAGCCTTAAGCAGGGCATCAGGCTAACAATTATCCGTATGACGGAGCGCGACGCCGTCGGAATGGTCGATTATTTCTGGGCAGCTCTGAAGGGGACCCCGCGAAGCGTCGGTTTCGCCGCTAAGATGAAGAAGGAGGGGTTCGACCGATTTGAGGAGACATTTGAGGAGTTTCGGGATCGCTTTGGCAATGATTTTCTGAGGCGACCGTGACGCCCAAGGACCCAGAGACCCCAACCAAGTTCGCTAAGCAGATCATTGACATCGCGAGGCGAAACGCCTGCGCGTAATCCTACGCCCGAGGAGGGCGGGGCTTGCACGTTTCCAGGCCGTTGGGAAATGCGCCATACGAAGGCAGGCTCGTGGGGCAATGCGAGTTTAGTCGAAAGGTACCGCCGCTAGCGCGATGGCAACCTTCAGCGGGGCGCGCCGGTCCGCTTGCAGTGGCGAAACTGGTCAAAAGGACACCGAAAGGTTCTGCCCTGCAGGCCATTCCTCATTTCCGGGAATCACAGCCTAGGCTATGAGTCGGACAGGGAGTGCAGAATAACCGTGCACGAAGTTGGACGCAACTCGCTGCGGTTCGCCAATGATCTCGACCTCCAAGCGTGCATTCAGCATCTCCTCCCAGAGGATTTTCAGCTGCAGCTGCGCAAGATGTCGACCGACGCAACGATGGATGCCGAATCCGAACGAAAGATGTTGACGCACGTTCTTGCGATCAATCACGAATCTGTTGGCATCCTCGATCACCTCATCGTCGCGGTTACCGGAGATGTACCACATGACGACCTTGTCGCCTTTCCTGATTTGCTTGCCCCTCATGATGGCATCAGTGGTGGCGTTGCGGCGCATGTGCGCGATGGGTGTCTGATACCGTATAATCTCGGACACAGCGCTCGACACCAAGCTGGGGTTATCCCGTAGCTTTTGTAGCTCGGACGGATGCTGATTCATGAACAGCAGACCTCCGGTGATCGAATTGCGCGTGGTGTCGTTCCCGCCCACGATCAGGAGAATGAGATTTCCGAGGAACTCACGTGGCTCCATTTGCCGGGTCGCGTATGAATGCGCCATCATCGAAATGAGATCAAGGCGCGGCTCGGCATTTATCCGCTCATTCCAAAGCCGAGTGAAATAGTCCAAGCACTCGGACAGGATTGCGCTTCGCTTATCCCAGCTGTCGATGGCGTGGCCCATTTTCGGTGTTGTGACGGCTATGTCCGACCAGTACGTCAGGAGCCGCCGGTCCTCAAATGGAAAATCAAACAGCGTGGCCAGCATCTGCGTCGTCAACTCAATCGAGACCATATCCACCCAGTTGAAGGGATCATTGCGCGGCAAGCCTTCCAGAATCGTTTTGACACGACGGCGGATCAATCCTTCGAGCTTCGCCAGATTGTCCGGTGCGACTATCGGACTTACGGTGTTGCGCTGTTCGGCATGTTTAGGAGGACCCATCTTAATGAAGCTCGGAGTCCAATGCTCCTCGGGCACGTCGACGATTGTCACGCCTTGCTCTGACGTAAATATTTTGTGATTTGTGTCGACCTCCACGATATCGCGGTATTTGGTGATCGACCAATATGGACCGTATGGGCTGTCCTGGCAGTAGTGAACGGGGTCGTCTCTTCGCAGCCGTTCGAAGCAAGGCCATATGCTGTCATCTTCAAAGCGCTTTGCTTCGCTTACATCCAAATTGGTCAACGGAATGCTGTACGCATCTTCGTCTCCGCGTGCTTCCAAGAGCGTTTTCATGGCCGCCTCCTTAGTCTTGGCTCTCTGGAGAGCTCATGATCTCTGCAAGACTTCAATCGCATGGTTTCGTTGCCGGATGCTTCCGTCGGAAAGGGGTTCTCGTCCGAATAGGCAAAGAATATCCAAAAGCGCAGCGGGGCCCCCCTACCATTTCCGGCAGGAGCGAGGCCAGTTACTTTGTGTGTACGAATGCCGAACGCCGTCAGGTGCGGTCTCCACCTCCCTTTCCGGAATACTCGCGATGGTCAGCTTATCCAGTGGCCGCTAATTGATTGCGGTTCTTGTCGGGCTTCGCCCTTCCGGCGGCCCAAAGGTCTCGCTGTCGCCGTCGGAACTGGTCGAGGTCGCGGAGACAGCGCGAACCGGTTAGACATTGAACTAGCCTATGGTTGACCTGCTTGATGCCGACGCTGTGGTCACGGTCATAGCCGAGGTGGCGTCGCTTTATGATTGATGTCCGGGGCGGACGCCTCAACATTGCAATGGAGTGCGGACGAGCTGCCGCCAGGCGATTGCAAGCTTGCCACGACCGCGTAGGACATAGCCGGCCCGTCAGAAAACGGCCGGAGCCTCGATGAGACCGGCTTTGCTTGGCCAAAGAAGCATGCTCCGGTCGACGTGGTTGCCAGTTTGGGTACGGGATGGCTCGGGCGATTTCCTTCGTTCGTGATGTAGGACTGGAGGTGTCCCGGCGATGAACTAGAGGCTCCGTATTGGACAAATCCGCGCCTGCGGGGCGGTGATTAACCGACCATCAGGAGACCAACGTCTCTGATGTCGGACTTGCCACATGCTGTCGGGAACATGACACTCGTGGCTAGGCATATAGTTTCGACAAACCAAGCTATTGCCATTGGCATAAGGCTTGAAGGACTCAAATAGGAATGAGCTCCAGTAGCGCCTGCAGGAGTGGCAGCGGTGGCTTACAAAATTGTCGTCTTTTGGTTTATTTTGTGCGGCGGATGCGCAGCCGACCGTGCCAATGCCGCGATCGGTCGCAATGCATTTTCTTGCATGGCTTTGTGTCCATGATCGATTACTGGATTGCGGTTCGTGCCGACATTGATGCGCGCGTGCAACTGGGCGCTGCGCCGGTGCCGGGCCCAGCACCTGCCGGCAGCAATATACGTGAGGCGGCTGAATTCGAACGGCTCGAAGCTGAGGTGCGACGCATGGACGCCGACGGGCCGCTTGCGGTTGATTGGCGGACGGTCGTTGTGCTGTCGCTCGACATCCTGTCGAAGCAGTCAAAAGACATTCTGGTCGCCTGCTGGGCGACCTACGGCCTGTTTCGTACCGAAGGCTATCAAGGGCTCGCCGTCGGCTTGGGCGTTCTGCGCTGCACGTTGGACGCCTATTGGGAGGAGCTTTTTCCACCGGTCAAGCAGGAACGCGCGCGGGCCGGCGCGATCGATTGGCTCGTTGGTCGCCTGAGGCTGACAATAGTCGAGAATGCCCCGACTGAAGCCGATTATCCCGCTGTGCTCGACGCCTATGATGCCCTCGATGATCTTGCTCGCCTGCTCAGCCAGAAGCTTACCGACGAGCAGGTCGCTTTGGAGAATTTGTTCAGGGCGCTGAAATCGCATTACGAAGAAGCCAAGCACGCGATCGCCGCCGCAGCAGAGCGGGTGGCTGAGGTGGCCCAAGCTGACGAGCAAGCGGTCGCTGCGCCGGTGGAGTCCACCCCTCCAGTCGAGGCTGCTCAAGCGGCAATTGGATCGATCGGTGCCGGCGGCGACTGGGCCGGCTTGATCGACCGTTTGCTCAATATGCTACGGCAAGCTGCTGCCGCCCGGCGCGTCGTCGCGCCCGCAGACCCGAAAGTCTATCTGCTCAATCGCGTTGGCTCGTGGATGCGCTTTGACGAACTGCCGCCCGATATGGGTGGCCGCACGACGATGTTGCCGCCCGGCGATGAAATTTGCGCATTTGAGGCGAAGGTTGCGGCCGATCAGCACGGCGCAGTCGTGAATATGGCCGAAGAGTTGGTCTGGACCCAACCGTTCTGGCTCGATGCTCACCGGCACGCTGCAAATGCTCTGGAGAAAATGGGGCCATTATTTGAGCCTGCTGCTACGGCTGTGCGCGCGGCAGTCGCCTTGCTGGCCAGATGTTATCCACGAATCCTGGATTGTCAGTTCAACGACGGCCGGCCGTACGCCGACGAGGAAACGCGCGCCTGGCTCGCCGTGGGGGAAACGGAGCGGTGTGATCCTGTCGAGGCAAAGATTGCCGAGGCAGACAGGCTCATCGATGCTGGACAGCCGCAGGCCGCATTCAAGAAGCTGTCAAGTGTGTTGGACGGGATGACCTCGGAACGTGGCCGGTTCATCGGCCGACTTGCGCAAGCACGTTTTTGCATCGACACCGGCTTCGTCACGACAGCCATTCCGCTGCTCGAACACCTGGAACAGGTTGTTGTCGAACACAGGCTCGAAAGCTGGGAGCCTGCGCTTGCGCTCGATGCTGCCGAACTGCGCTATAGTGCGATAACTCATCCCGAGGCACCGCAACTCATCGACGAGCCTCCTCGCCGCGCCGCGCTTGAACAGATCCGAAGGCGGGTAGCAAGCATCGATATCGCTCGCATGAGCCAACTCGGTCGCAACTGATTTTGTCAGGGATTAAGTTGGGCTAACGCATATGGCGCAGGAACGAGCGCGCGGCCGCGGCTCTTGAGCGAGCTGTCCTTAAGGCCGAGTCAGCGGATCAACGAGCTTTCTTTAGGAGAGCTGGCGCTACGACCGATATAAGCTCACAACCATCGCCGACGTCGTCACCTCGACCACCGACGTCTCGCTACTGGATTAGATTCTCGTCGAGACCAAGATTACCCGGCACGATGAGGGGCACGACCTAGTGCGCCGCGGCGTCGCAGCTTTCGCCGCCGAGCTCATCAAGCCGAATAGAGCCAGTGAACAGCTCAACGACGCGCTGGACGGCGCGGAAAGCAACGCACAGTACACATGGCCAGCGAGAACCGGATCGATCAACCCGTTCTGACCGCGCCCGAGGATCTCAGCGATCGGATCGTCGTCGGCGGCATCGGAATTGGTCACTCAAGTCCGCTCGGAATCCTTGTCGTTGACTTAGCGAGGAAGGGTCGTTTTGCTGAATTTCACAGCTCTTCGTGGCTGATTTTGTAGACTTATAGGTATCCAAATACGTGCAGCTTGGATACATATAGATTGACGAACCTGCTTGAGCGCAGCCGAGGTGCCTGCGGTCGATTGCCGGACGACGTTATCCGCTATTCCGCCCTTCAATGTGTTTGATGGGCTTTGGAAGATGACTCCAACAGCGCAGCTACGGAGTGACATCGACGAGAGGGAGCGGCGTTGTCGAATATCATCAGGGAATTGCAGGACGGTACCGCGCGCAAGAGCGCCGGTAGGCACCCGTTTGCGTGCATTCGAGATCTCCTCGCCGAACATGCGAACAATGCGCCGGAGCGCCACGCCATTCTGGCGCCCGCACGCCTGCCGATGACGTATGGTGCGCTGTGGACGCTGGCAAACGAAGTGGTTTTTGGGCTGCGGAACATCGGCGTGCGCCGAACTGACCGGGTCGCGGTGGTGTTCTCGGGCGGACCAGAGGCTGCAGTGGCGGCGATCACGGTTGCTGCCGGCGCGGTTTGTGTGCCTCTCAATCCCGGCTTTACCTGTGATGAATACCAGCGTTATTTTGGCGAATTGCACCTCGCAGCGCTATTGACGCACGCTGAACTGAATACGGCCAGCCGACGCGCCGCCCGCATCCAGGGCGTGCCCGTGATCGACGTGTCGATGCGGCCTAACCAGGGGGCCGGCGCGTTCAGTGTTGTCGATGCAGCAACGGAAAGGCTGGCCGACGGCGAGTTTGCGTCCAGCGCTGACGACGCGTTCATCCTGATGACATCAGGCAGTACGTCGCGGCCCAAAACGGTCCCTCTGACCCATGCGAGCGTCTGTCTGTCGGCCTACAATGTTGGCGCCGCCTTGGAGCTTGAGGCGCAAGACCGATTGCTGAGCGTGCTGCCTCTCTTTCATGGGCATGGCTTGATATCCGGATTGCTGGCCGCGCTTGCGGCAGGCTCCAGTGCGGTCTGTCCGTCCGGCTTCGATGCAACAGCGTTCTTTGGCTGGCTGACGGAATTTCGACCAACCTGGTACACGGCGGTACCGGCAATCCATCGCGCGCTATTGGCGGCGGCGGATCCCTACAGGCAGGCCGCGCAGCGGTCCTCCTTGCGGCTCGTTCGTTCGGCCTCGACGTCTCTGCCGTCGGAAGTGCTCGACGGACTGGAGGCGTTGTTTGGTGTTCCCGTTATCGACACCTACGGCATGACGGAGGCTGCCACCCAGATCGCTGCAAATCCCTTGCAGCGGCAAAAGCGCGGTTCAGTCGGTCGGCCGGCCGGCCCCGAGATCGCGATACTGGACAGGGGAGGCCGTCGCTTGCCATCCGGCAAGCGCGGAGAGATCGCGCTGCGAGGTCCCACCATAACCAGGGGGTACGGCAATGATGCCGCCGCTACTGCGTCCGCATTTCAGGACGGCTGGTTCCGGACAGGCGACCTCGGATACCTGGACGCCGACCGGTATCTCTTTATCGTCGGTCGCATCAAGGAGATCATCCATAAGGGCGGGCAGAAGATTGCCCCCGCCGAGGTAGAGAGCGCTTTGCTGAGCCACCCGGCTGTGATCGAAGCCGCTGTTTTCCCTGTCCCCCATGAGCGACTAGGCGCGGACGTCGCCGCCGCTATTGTGCTGCGTCAGGACGCAAAGGTGAGTGTACAAAGTCTCCGAGACTTTGCCCGAGGACGCCTGGCCGGGTTTAAGGCCCCTGGCCTCATCCTGATTGTGCCGGATATCCCGAAAGGCGCTGGCGGGAAGATCAAGCGCAATGAACTTGCGGCCGCCTTTTCAAAGGATCGACCAGTCCAGGACCGCGGCAAGGCAGTTGCCCCCAGCTCGGAATTGGAGCGTCAACTGGCCGGTATCTGGAAGGACATCCTGAACATCGATCAGATCGGCGTTGACCAGGATGTCTTCGCGCTCGGGGTGGATTCACTTGCCATGACGCAGATGGTTCTGCGTGTGGAAGAGCGCTTCGGCATCACCCTGTCATTCGAGGACATCTTCAATTCGTCGACGGTTGCCGCTCTTGCGCTTCGTCTTGAATCATCAAAGGAGGACGCCGGCTCCTTACCACGCCCGGACCACCATCGGCCAACGCAGATATCGCGCGGCGATGGAGATGGCCCACAGCCGGTGTCTATCGTGCAGGAGCGCATGCTACGCATCGAGCGAAAACTACCCGGACTACCCCAGTTCAACCTGCCGTTCGCTTATCGATTGCAGGGCCGACTCAACATTCCCGCGCTCGAGCAGAGCCTCGTCGGGCTCGTGCGTCGGCACGACATGCTGCGCTCGGTGTTTATCTGGCAGGGTGACGTACCGCTCGCTCGCATCGTCCCGGACGTCGATGTCAGATCAATCCTGAGCGTGAAGGATTATACAGCCGCGGCGCCTACCGCAGATCCCCGGACAAAGGAGCTTCTGCTGGCACGGGCGAAGTTGGAAGCCGAGCAGGGCTCCTTGGAGCCGATCGACATGAACAATGCGCCGCTGTTCCGGGCCTATATCTTCCGGCTCGGCGCCAGTGACCACGTCTTGCTTCTGGTCATGCACGATATCATCATTGACGGCTGGTCGATGGCAATCTTCATGGAGGAGCTCTTGGAGATCTATGCCGCTTCGATTGCCGGTGCGAAGCCGCAGCTGCCCAAACCATCGTTTCAGTTTACCGACTTCGCTCGCTGGCAGCGTTTGTGGTCCAGCACCGAGGAGGCGAACAGACAGTTCGTTTATTGGAAGCGGTGCCTCGACAAGGCCTCACCTCCATTTGCGGCTCCGAAAAGCAGCGTTGGAGGTGAATTGACCTCGCGCGTTCTTCAGGAACCATTTCAAATATCGAACCATCTGGTGACGCAGTTGAGCACCATGAGCCGTGATCGGGGCGTAACTCTGTTCATGAGTTTACTCGCCGGTTTCAAGACCTTGCTGTTGCTCCGGAGCGAGCGCAACGACATTTGCGTAGCGACCTTGATGGCCAATCGGCCTCAACTTTGGACAGAACGCGTGATCGGGCCGTTCGCGAACACGACGATCATCCGCACCCAACTAGATGTTGATCTAACCTTCAGCGAAGCGCTTAGTCGCGTGCGCAAGGCGGTCTTGGAGGCTTACGCCAGACAAGAACTTCCCTTCGATCTCATTGGCAGCCGACTAGCCGAAGAAACCGGCTTATGCCCGGCATCACTCGTTCAAGTTTATTTCGTTCTCCAAGTTGCATTCCGCCGCGCGCTCCAGCTGCCTGATCTGTCGGTTCGGCCGTTCGGCTACCAGGAAGAACGGTCTGCCATGCCGATCGATCGGGCCTGGCTTTCGATGACGCTTAAGGACACGCCGTCTGGGATGACCGGCATATGCGGGCGTAAGGACGACTTATTCGAACCAAACGCCGTCCAGAATTGGACTGCCGATTACACGGCAATCTTGGCCAATGCGGCCGCAAACCCCAACGCGCAGCTTGGCCGATTGATTGATCCTTGAAACGATCAGGTCAGTCGCACCAAGGCGGGGAAAGAGGGCAAGGCTTTGCGCCGGTGTCCTGCCACGCGCAAGGTCGCCCAAAATTCGTTCGATCCGAGTATCATCCAGCTTGATTTTCCACTAGAAATTGTCAACAATTTAGCCGCGTATTGGACAAGGAATTGATCAAATCTAATTTTGCCACTTGGAGGCGGCGATGTGTAGATTTGCAGTGGATCTCATCGACTTCGAGGAATTGACCGAGGCGCAAAGGAAAGCACTGCTGAAGGACCTACAGAAGCGCAGGGATGCCCTGGAAGCGCAGCTGAAGGGTGTCAATGAATCGCTGAAGGGCGTCAATCAAGCTCTCAAGACGGTCCAGAAAGGATCAAAGCGCCGTTAGTGCCCGGACCGCCCTGATAAGGCCGCAATCTGGTCCGTGCTTCATCCGTGCAACGGCTCCGTGATGGGTGCTCGAGGCAGCGCCCAAACATGGGCTTGCCGAACGCGGAAAAGATGGCGAAGCGTCTGAATCGACGCTGCGACAGGGTCTGAAACCCTTAGTCACGTCATGATTTGTTGCGGCTGTGTCAGGGTAGAATTCCGAGCACTTTAAGTACTGGCGCCCACTGGGCGTGGTCTTTCTCATGCATCGCTCGTGCCTCAACACCGGATCGCCATGCATGCTTAAATCCGAGAGTTTGCAGTTTCTCTTGAGAACGCTCCGATGCTTGCCGGAAGATCTCGGAGAGACGGGCGACTTCCTCCGCTGATGTTTCCGGCGGCGCGAGGATGCCGACCCATCCTTCCGTTTCAATCCCGCTGCCGGTTTGCGCAAGAATGCGAAGCGAATCTTGAAACGGGAGAAAGTCTGGAAAAGGAACAACCGCGACCGCGACGTGCCCCCCGAGGACACTGAGGATTGCCGGCGCCGACCCTTGATAGGGCACGTGCACCATCGGCACTCCGTAGTCGTTGAAAAGTTTTGTAGCTATGAGATGGGGAACGCTCCCGGCGCCTGCGGTGGCTACGGTGCGATATTTCTCCTCGCGCGAGGCTTTCTTCATATAGTCAGCAAGATGCGCGGCAGCGTCGTTTCTCGTGGCAGCAACGTATGAGAAGGTCGCCAAAATTCCGATGGGCACAAGCTCGCTTTGAGGAGACGTTCTGAGCGACGACGTGGAGGACATGAACAAGAGTGTCCGAGCCCCCTTTTGCCGAAGTACCCAATCCGCCGCTATCGCCCCTCCCGCGCCAGGTCGATTTTCCACGATCGTCGAGGTTCCCGTAATCTGCTCTGCTGCTTCAGCAATTATTCTGGCTGCGGTTGAAGAGGTTCCCCCTGCCGCAAATCCCACAACCAATGTAATCTGCCCATCATTTGGCAGTGCGGGACTGGAGAGCATCACAAGCGCGGCGAGAATTAGCGGCGTCAGTCTCGTCATGCGCTGATCCCTTTTTCGACCAGTATCGCGATTGTCAAAGACAACTGGACCACGCGCCCTTCAAGGCCGCAACCTCCGAAAGAACGTCATCTGACCGGCCTGGCGCTCTCCGGCACACTGCGGGCGCGCCCATCCGTCCGTGAATCGCGCGCGGTTGGCCGTTAAAACAGGCAGAATTCGATACCGAGGTCGATCTCGCCGATCTCGTACGCGGGTTGGCGGGGCCTACGCCGGTGTTTGGAGTGCGATAGACACTTCATGGTTCTGACAATAGACTTTGATTAAAGATCGGATCGGATCAGGGCGGGCTTTTATGGCCGCAGACCGCGTCGAACGGCGACTGAGTGCTATTTTCGTGGCCGATGTGGCCGGCTACAGCCGCCTAATGGGTGCTGATGAGGAGGGTACGCACGCCCGGCTGAACGAACATCTGTCCGCGCTCGCCCATCCCGAGATCGAAAAGCACGGCGGGCGGCTCATCAGAAGCGCCGGCGACGGAATCTTAGTGGAGTTTGCCAGCGTGGTCGGCGCGATGCGATGCGCCGTCGCGATACAGCGTGGCATGATCACCAGAAACGCCGATGTGCGAATCGAGAAACGGATCGAGTTCCGCATTGGTATCAATGCCGGCGACATCATTATCGAAGGCGGCGATATCTTTGGCGACGGGGTAAACGTTGCGGCTCGGCTCGAGGCGCTTTGCGAGCCGGGCGGTATCTGTATGTCGCAACGCGTGCGAGAAGATACGCAGGATAAGCTTGACGTCGAATTCGAGGATAGTGGCGAGCATCAACTGAAGAACATCGCGCGGCCGGTGCGGGTCTATCGCGTTTCGTTCGGCAACGCTCTGGCGCGACCCGCGCTTGCGCTTCCCGAAAAGCCATCGGTCGCTGTCCTGGCTTTTGAGAATATGAGTCGCGACCCGGAGCAGGAGTACTTTGCGGATGGAATTTCTGAAGACATTATCACCGAGTTGTCCCGCTTCTCCGACTTGTTCGTGATCGCCCGCAATTCGAGTTTTCGATACAAGGGCAGAGCGGTTGATTTGCGTCGGGTGGGTCGAGAACTCGGCGTGCGCTATGTTCTGGAGGGTAGCGTTCGTCGGGGCACTGACCGAGTTCGGATCACGGCACAGCTGATTGATGCTGCAAGTGGCGTCCACCGCTGGGCCGAGCGCTATGACCAGAAGTTGAAGGATGTATTTGCGATCCAGGACGACGTGGCGCGGACGATCGCCGCAATTCTGGTCGCGCATGTCAACATGGCGGAAGCCGAGCGCACCTTGCTCAAGCCGCCCGCGACTTGGCAGGCCTATGATCACTACATGCGCGCATCTGCTGCCTGGATATCGTTTCAGTCCTCGTGGCAAATGGCGGAATTATTGAGGACACGAGGTCACCTTGCAGATTCGCTGGCCATCGATCCGAAATATGCCCGTTGCTATACAATGCTGGCCAGCACGCACCGGGTGGCTTGGCTCAATCCCCTGAATGATGAATATTTGCGCCCGACTATCCTTGATCTGGCCATCAAACTGGCGCGCACGGCAATTGCGCTCAATCCGAGCCTGCCCGAAGCCTATGCTGAATTGGGCTATAACATTGTCCGGAGGCGCGACTTCGACGCAGCGACTGCCGCTGCTGAAAGAGCGCTTGCGTTAAACCCCAATTTCGCGGATTACCGCCTTGCGCAAATATTCTACTCGGTGGGAGAGCCGACAAGAGCTATTGCCATCGCCAAGCTGCAAATGCGCCTTGATCCATTCCATCCACATTTTGCGCCGTTGATGGCCGGCGTAGCTCACTACCACCTCAAAGAGTACCACGATGCCCAACATTGGTTGACTGAAGCGATTGGCCGCGCGCCCAATCACCAGTATGGCCACGCCTTCTTGGCCGCGACGTACGCTCAACTGGGACGAATAGAAGATGCTCGTGCAGAGGCAAGCGAGGTTCTGCGCCTGAATCCAAAATACAGCATCAGCGGGACCCAGAAGCAGGTATCCATTCTCAAACGCGCCGAAGACTTGGAACATTTGGTTGATGGCCTGCGAAAGGCCGGCCTTCCACCATAATCTTAACAAATGCGCAGCGGCAAACCGGGCTGCAGGATCGAGCCGAGTAGGCAAAGCGTAGGCCGCCAGGGTACGAGGCGGCAGCAGGAGCGAGGGCGACCAGCGCGGTTGAAGTCGCACTCTGACGAAGAGTTGGACGGCCATCGGCCCCAGTTTCTCTCCGTAGGGGGCTGGGGCCGTTTTCCATTGCTGTTGAGGAACGAGGACACCGCCCTGACAATCCAAGGCGCCCAGTCTGGACCGGGCACGAACAAATCACTTGGACGCGGCGCACTACGGCTTCTTCGGCGTTGCCGGGGCCTCGACCGTTGCGCTCATCATTTTGCGTGAGCTGGCCTCTCATCGGATGACGATCTATCTCACTGGAGACTCCGGCCTCAGCTTGCATCCTCTCTCTGAGGCAAGCGCAACCGCCGGTGTGGTCCGCGGGGGGCTCTGTACGCTGCAGAATTTATATCGCGCCATTTAACGGCTCACGGCCGCGATTTGGATCCAGGTTCTTTAAGAAGCCGTTGGTGAGGCGGACAAAGCGCTTCTGCGTCATCCGCCGCGTGAGCTGCTGGCGCTCCAAATAGATGAGCTTCGGCAGGAAAGGAAAATTCAGTTTGCTGGGCGGAGTGAGATCGGGTCGTTAAGGATCCGCCAGGAGGCCGCCAACTGAGCCGCCTCC
>NZ_JAQOSR010000201.1:0-14021 GCF_046718885.1 Bradyrhizobium sp. UFLA01-814
GCCGCTCCTCCTCATGCACCACCGCCACCGCGTCCGGCGCACGGCGAACCTGTGCCTCGAACAGCTCGTGGATGCACATGTCCGACGGATAGGCCGATGCCGTCCGGTTCAGCTCCTCCAGCAGATACGCACGCTCAGCGGATGACAAGAGTTCAATCCGCCCCACCGGCTGCCGCGGATCTGCCTTCACAGCACATAGCAAATTTTGCAAATGCTGGGTCATACGGTCGATATGCTTGGGCTCCAAGCGACTTGCATCAAAGTGCCATCGAAAGCTCCCATCTAGAGCGCAAACCTCAAATGTTGACGCCTCACCGGGCAGGGCTGCCTCAGAAGTCGGGCTCGAAGCTAGGTCACCAGTGGCAGACTCGCCACTTACAGTAAGCATAACGCCAACGGGCCAGGGCCGGCGCAATCGTAACGCCTCCATACCGAGCAACCTTGGGCAGCGCGCAATAAGATCTCGCGCGAAGCTATCCTGCTCCTTCAGCTGAGCGAATTCGGCCGCCACCACCGTGCGCGCCTCTGCAAAATCATTGTCGAGATCGATGGTAATTGCCATCGGCACAACAGAAGCGACAAGCACCTCGAGCGCTTTCAAGCCCGCTCGCGATCCACTCGGCGCGGGAGTCCATCCCAATTGAAGCTCTGATTCTCCCGTGATGCGGGCTAGGTAGATCAGCCAAGCCGTTAGCAAGAATTCCGTGCGATTACTGGGAGACAGCTCAGCCAAAGCACCTGGAATTCGCCATGAACTCAACTGCCATTGAGGTGCAGCCAAAGCTACTGAAGACGACAAAAAGGAAAGCTGGGATGTTTTGAACTGTTCAAGCCGCCGTCGCCAAAAACTCTCACGAGGCGCCAACATTTCATGCGCAACCGTTATGCTCCGCGCCTCGTCATCGCTCAGAATCGGGAGGCGGTCGCCTACATGGGAATCAGAACGCCTCGCGAGTGCCCGCGCATCCAGAGCCTTACCATCCAAGCTGCTAAGCCAAACATCAACATCCTCTGTCCCTGTCGCCACACGCCAGTGACTGGGGTGGATCTCAACTAAAGACCCCGCAGCAAAGCCCGAGCGCCGAGCCGTCACCTCCAAGCGCCTGACGACGACAACGTCATCGCCTAAGAGAGCCTTGGACAACCCCAATGGATTGGTATGATACGGGCCAAAGTCTAAGGCGCGCGTCATCGCTTCCAGATCTTGTGCGGATCGATCCCATCGCAGACAGCCCGCAGCATCTGGGCGTCGACCTTTCGAGAAAAAGCTTCGGTCCGCTAGCGCTTGCGGACGAGCACTAAGCTCTCCATTTGTTAAGCCAGTTAGAAGCTCGCGGAAGCCATCGATAGCAGCCTCATAACATTTGAGATTCAGCGTCAGCGCAGTATCGCTCGTCGCAATCAACACTTGGCGTTGGACGACCAGCTCACCAGTACCAACACCGTGATCGATACGATGCCACGTGATGCCATGTTCGGTCTCTCGGGCAAGAAGCGCCCAAGACGTCGCATGAGTTCCGGCATATCGCGGCAACGGACCGTCGTGGTAATTGAAAGCGCCTCTACGCGCTTTCCCAAACACATCTGCAGGCAATATGAACGGATTGGCAACGGAAAATATCCACTCGACTGGCTCGGCGTTGAGCAGCGCAGATAGCTCTTCAATGCTCGTCACACACAAGATATCGGCGAGAGCGGCCCAATCGCGGAATATGGCGTCGGCACACAGCGCCGCCCGCATCACGTGGCCCATCTCCATCACTAGCTGAGCACATCTAATAGCTAGCGTACCACCACCAACAAAGATGCAAGAGCCAACCGGTGTAGCAAGTTTCATCTGAACTCTTAGACAGGGGTTACGATGAAGGCCGTAACGGATCACCCCGCATTTCAAGCAATCGGCATACCAGTGACGTACTGCGAGCGTTTCCTGAAGAAACAACGCGCGCCTCGCTCGGAATGCCGCCGTCGGACTTAGGACATCGACGTCCTGAACCAGACACAGCTCAGCACAACAATACGGACGTCATTGGCGACGATCACCGCATGTGCGTCCGCAAAGTCGTCGGAAGCTCTGCAACAGCCGCCGTCATCACCGCGCATACAGCAGAATCTCCTTGGCGCTCACGTTAAGTAACGGACGCGCCAATGACCTTCCGCGAGCTCATTCTGAAGAAAACAATTCGCTTCTCGCCGGTTGCCGTCATGCCGTCGGGCTTGGGACATTAACGCCTTGAACCGAACAGAGCTCAACACAACAGCACGCGCCGTCAACAGCGACGACCACTCAAGATCGGGCGCCCGCCCCTTGCCCGAATTGCCTTTGCGAGCCAAAATGCTCGCCGCTGCTTTCTTCAGGTGGTCTGCTCGTCGAGTGAGAGAGGGTCCTGCGGCAGGGATTCCGCTCGATGTTGCAAAGTTCGCCACGCATCGCGTTTTCGCAGATTGGCCGGGGCTCGGCACTAAGTAGCGTTTTCGCTTAATGCCCGCTGACGTCTGTGGCACGGCCCTTGCTCGTGAGGCGACGAAAGCGACGAAGAACGGGTCCACGGCGAATGTCGCAACCACAACTGACTCCTGATCTCTCACATCGGCGCATGCTGTTGGCCCTTGGGTGCAGCGGCTTGGATGTGACTTGCGTGATCGAGGCACTCAGTCGAGACTGTGTCATTTTGATTCGTAATGTCTCACCGAGCGAGGCGGACGGCCTCGTACATCAAATTGCCGGTGAACTGGGATTGCAAAAAAAGCTAGAGCTGGAGGCCGGCTTTTCCGATTTTCTTGGTCACCGACGGCGGATCACCAAATACTTCATGAGCGTTAATTCCCGAGATGATTATCAGTTTGTCACCCCGCATTCCGAAGGAGATAGAATATCTAATATGCAGTTGTCGTGCTTTTATTGTTTCGAGAATAGTAAAGACGGAGGAGAAACAATTCTATTGAACATCGACGACACAAGTGAGGCATGGGGACTTTTACGAGAAAAAACGACAAAAATATTACCTGGATCAAAATCATTGTCTCGGGGCATGATCACTCGTGCAAAAGCACTTTATCGTCTGAGCTCGCCGGATGATTATTTGGTACCCGATGACCAAATAGTAGCCGAGGTGAAATCCGAGATCCCGGGCCTTTTGCTGGCGATTGTTATGGCAAGGCCGAAAAGAAGCTTTTCCCTTCTCCTAGGGCGCGATGTGAATGTCCTTTGGGATAACATTGGTAGTGTTGACCAAAGCTGTCTTCACTTTTTCGTTCGGATGTTGCAGGAGCGCGAACTTCTCAAGTTCCCGCCGGACGGTTTTGAGTTGCACCAACTGGACCCCGTTAATGCAGGACGGAGCTGGTGTTCAGGCGCTGATTACGAGAAACTTTTTTGTGACGAGATTATTCTCAAGCTAAAACCAGGGGACCTTGTTATTCTGAACAACCTAACTTGGGCGCATGCGGTGAACAATTGGACATCGGCACCGGGCACTCGAAGGATAGCCGTGGCATTGGCCTAGCGTAGCAGAGCATGTCCTTGCCGCTGTCGAGTATCGGCTGTCACTCTCGGCGACCTCCGGCACTCGCACGGCGGCGATCTCTCACATCCGAACGTTTCTCCGCTTTCTGCATTGGGGTGGCCACCACGAGCAGGATCTGGCTCCCGTCGTTCCAAGAACGCCATATTGGCGACGGGCCCATTTACCGCCCCGGCTTTCGTGGGATAATGTTCGCCGCGCCATCGATGCGATCGGCAAGGCGACGCCGATCGACCTTCGCGATCGAGCTGTCCTGTTGTTGCTCGCCACCACAGGCATTCGCAACGGCGAGCTACGCGCTCTTCAGCTCCGGGATATCGACTGGCGAACTGGCGAGGTTTTTGTCCGGCGCACCAAGGGCAAACGTGACCGGGTGGCCCCGCTCATCGAGGAGACCGGCGCCGCGCTCGCCGACTACATCCTGCGGGCTCGACCGAAGGTCGATAGTCAGCATCTGTTCCTGTCCTTCACGCCGCCCATGGGACCATTCAAGTACGCGTCGTCTGTTTCGAGGATCGTGCGGAAGCGATTGCAGCATGGTGGGATCGAGCTCGGTCGCGTCGGAGGCGCACATCTCCTGCGCCACAGTCTAGCCACCCAGCTCGTGGGGCGACGAAGGCCGATCAACGAGGTCGCCGATCTTCTAGTGCACCGAAGCATCAACACAACGGCGCTGTACGTGAAGGTCGCGGCCTCGCAGCTCGCTGAGGTCGCGCTCCCCTTTCCGGGAGGCGCCGCATGACCGCCTTCGCCGCATTCCTCGGCGACAAGGTCGAGCGCTACATCGAGCTGCGCCGCTCCCTCGGCTACGCCTTCAACAAGCAAGCCGGCACGCTGCGGGCTTTCGTTCGCTACGTCGAGCGATCTCGGCTGGGTGCGCCCGCCACCCGGACGATGGCGCTGGACTTCGTCCTGTCGTTCGGTGGCGCCGCCGACAGCCGCGCGGTCCGTCACGGCGTGCTCCGCCGATTCTACGAGTACCTGGTCGTCTACGCCCCCCAGACCGAGGTCTTGGAGCGCAAAGCTTTCCCGCGGTCCAGGGCGATTCCGCCGCCGCGCATCCTAAGTGAGGCTGAACTGACGTCGCTTATCGACGCATGCAGCTTCATTTCGCCAGGGAACCCTCTCAGGGGCCGCACGATGGCGACGCTAATCGGATTGTTGGCCAGCACGGGGTTACGATCGGGCGAAGTGGTCAAGGCTGAGCGCGCCTACCTCGACGGAGGCGCGGCATGAGCGAACACCTCCTGCTGGCGCCGCTCCTGGAGTCGTACTTTCGTCGCCGGTTGACCAAGCAGCGCAACGCGACCTTGGCCAGCTATCGCGATGCCTTGCGCATGCTGATCCTCTTTGCCGCCGCCCATTTGAGGAAGAAGCCGGCGGCGCTGGCCCTTGAGGATCTCGATCGGGACCTTGTTCTCGCCTTTCTTGACGAGCTCGAGGAGAAGCGGAACAACTCCGTCGCAACGCGCAACGCCCGACTAGCCGCGATCCGATCCTTCTTCCATCACGTCGCTGCCGCCGATCCCGCCTCGTTCGGCGTCACCCAACGGGTTCTAACGATCCCCACCAAACGGGCCCACATCGAGGTGACGCATCACCTCACCAACGCCGAGGTGGAGGCCATCATCGCAGCCCCTGATCAGACGATGCCCCGCGGCCGGCGAGATCGGGCCTTTCTGCTCTTCTTGGCGAGAACCGGCGCACGCGTGTCCGAAGCGACCGGCGTCAACGCGAACGACCTTGAGTTGGAGCGAGGACGCCCGCAGGTGCTGCTTCACGGCAAGGGACGCCGAGATCGCGTCGTTCCCATTCCTAAGATCTGGTGCGATCGCTGACGGACCTATTGAGCGAACGCGGCCTCGCCAATCATGAACCGCGGCCGATCTTCGTCGGGGTCCACAACGAGCGCCTGACGCGTTTCGGCGCGACACACATCGTGCGGCGTGCCACCTCCCAGGCCGGGTCCACGAGGCCAAGCTTGGAGGGCAAGCCGATATCGCCGCACATCTTCCGGCATTCCCTCGCCATGAAGCTTCTCCGGTCAGGCGTGGACCTCCTGACGATCCAGGCTTGGCTTGGCCATGCTCAGGTCGCCACAACCCACCGATACGCCGCTGCGGATGTCGAGATGATGCGCCGGGGACTCGAGAAGGCGGGCGTCTCAGGCGACCGCAGCGCGCGCTTCCGGCCGAACGACACCATCCTGCAGCTGCTGGCCAACATCTAATTATTATGTGGCGGAGGAATCCAGCCGTGGCCGGCCCTGGCTGGCATTAGGGCGCCTCCGCCACATAATCTCGTCCGACACATAAGAACGGATCTGAGCCCCGCATCGCACAAGCGCAACAAGGCCATCGATACCCTTGCGGAAGTCGACCGGATGGCTGGCCAGGAACACCTTCACACCAGAGGGGATCATGCCGAACGGACCGCGCGGATCACCCGCTGCAAGTGCGCCTCGTCGACATCCACGCCGGCGCGCACGACCACCTCGCCAATGGCAATCTCGATCACTGCGCCTGGCACAGAAGCCACCACACCCTCGCAACTCGAGGGCCGCGAGCGATAATGCCGCTCGGCCCGAGCATCACGGCGCCAGGCGAACAGCTGCGACGGGTGAATGCCGATCCGGCGGGCGATCGCCGATACGCTCGCGCGAGGCTCCAGCGCCTCTGTCACAACTTGCGCTTTGAACTCGTCCGACCAGCGTCGGCGAAGCTGACGCGGCGCTCCCTCAAGACGGTCGGCGACCGCTTCGATCATATGGAAGGTTCTAGTTCCAGAACTAGGCGCAGACATAGAATCTCACATCGGCTGACAAACTCAGCAGCCGATAGCCGATCGCTCATCCACTCCGCCAGACGGGGTCTCTTTGCCGCTTACCAATCATCAACAGCACAGTGATATTCAATCACAAATTGATCGCCTTCCGCTCCAACCGCGCGATTGTCCCCGCCAAGCTAGCGAGTAGTTGAAGCATGCTCCAACTGCGTGAGCGAGGAAAAGCGCGCGGCGGCCTCGCTCCCGCGAGAGCAAGACTGCACAGTGGGCAAAATCCGCGATTTGGGCAAAACTGCGCAGCAAATTGCGTGTGACTACGGATGCGTGAGAAAACGTGCAGCTTTCATGCTAAGCTGAGACGCGATCAAACTGCACTGTAACATCTTGCTCGCTGCCGAGCGTCGTCCTCTTCACCAGAATATCGGGTGATCGTTGCCCCACCTTCTCCGCGCAGATCGCTAGCAGATATTCTTGTGCCGGACGAAGTTGCCAAAACTGCCATCTTGCCGGGTCATCGGACAAGTCTGGAGCGATTTGCAGTTCAACCAGGCCGTCCCGTTCGAGCCGAACGTCGACCTTCCGCAGGGGGAGAGACACGCCCATTCCGCGAGCTTTGATATAGGATTCTTTGAAGGTCCAATGTTGGAAGAAGCGATCAAGCTGCTGCTCCGGCGGCAGTCGGCCGCACTCTGCAAGTTCAGCCGCCGTGAACACTTGTCTCGCCACATCAAGCGGGCTTTCGCGAACGAAAATGTTTTCGACGTCAATTCCTATCCCGCGGCTTCTCGCGACGGCGAGCGCGATCAACCCGGCTGTATGGGACACGTTGAAACAGAGACCAGCCACTTCTGTCTTCGTCTCGTCGATCTCTGGGCGTCCGTAGGGGTTGACTGAGAAAGCCCAATCTTTCGGATCAATTGGCTCATATCGAGATAGCACTGTACGAACGAGTGCGCGCGTTTGAAGATATCGCGCTCGATCACGATCAAAGCGAAACCTTCGCTCTTGTTGCCTTTCATCCAGGCTCAGAAGCAATCGGTAAGTCGCCGCTTTCGCGGGATCGATCTGGTCGCTCGCAAGCCACAAGTGAATCTCGTCTCGCGAGAGGCCGATCAGGGAAGAACCAATCATCATCACAGTCAACCGCCGCGCCGAATCCGATGTCAGCGGACAGCAGTTCCTCGCTCAGCAGAGCTATTGGGATTGCTTGTTTTCCACCTGGGCTCGTATTTGATGCATCCTGGGCATGCTTCTACGATGACAGTTTTGTTTCACGACCTCGGGATTGGCATACCACACTGATAAGCCGATGATGAGATCAAGACTGCTCGCGTTCGTCAAAAATCCAAAGAGCGCGGACCGCGCTCGTTTCAGCCAGCAGACAACATCCTCTGTTGACGTGTGACCACGGACACCTCGGGCGCGATCGTCCGCCGGCTTGTATGTGACACGAAAAACGCCACCCGGCGTCAATACCCGTGCCAGATCAATTTGGCTGCGAGTATGCACCTTCGAAAAGACGGTCTTCAAAGAGACTTCTGGCGACCGTCGTCAATGCCAGTGCCTTCAAGTCGAGCCGCGACCTTGCAGCTTGGATCGGACTGGCCCCCAGCAGAATGGGAGCAGAGGAGAAATGGCACCGGCCGGCATCGCGGGGCCGGGATCGACCCCACCGACGTCGCGAAGTGCCGTGCATAGGTTGAGCGCCGAACAGCCATTCGCCGTCGAAGAAGCAACGAACCAGCGGATCATGTGTCCCGACGGGCCTGCCGGTCGATCCGCTTGATCTCGTCGAGCGGGGATCGCGGCCGCGATCTGACCGCGAGTGCCGCTTAGTCCTCGTTGGCGGCGATCAATTCCATCAGCGCAGCGCCAACGCTGACGCTCTGACGGTCGCAGGGTTCTTAGATAGCGATCGAGAGGCGGGATGAACTGTCTCAGCCATGTGTTCTTCCTGTTACCGTCCCCGCTTCATGTACATCCGGGATCGCCGAACGTCAGCTGTCGTGTTGGCGACGTCGTCTAATGAACGCTTCCCGCCAACGGCGACGCCGTGCGGTGATCAAACACGCGCACAGAATGGCCTGTTGATCACCCCGTCGGGGTCTGCACGCGTCGCCACACGCCGAAACCATGCTTACCGAGCGTTGGCGTTTGAGCACGGACGTCGCTTATCTGCCCTGGACCGATTTCAGAGGGCGTGACCATCATCTGTTGCGCCCGACGACCACCTTCGATGAACAACGTGGGAATGGAGGCGGCGGCGTCCAGATTGAAGGCGTATTGTCCTACCTCATCACGAAAAACTTCAGCGTCGGCGTCGGCGGGCGCTATTGGGCGATGTGGACCAAAACGGACAGCCAAACGACATGCACAGGCTGTGGTGGCCCGGGAATGACCGGAACTCAGTTTTCGAAGTTCAGCATGGAGCGCTGGGGTACGTTCTTTCAGGCGTCCTATAGGTTGGATTGAAAAGGCTAGTCAACATCCAGGGCCTGTGAGTGCCATCCTGACGCTTTGGTATTGGAACGGACGCACTGCTTTGGCGCTAACCGCAAATAAGGATATTCTCGTAGCAGATACCCTCAATAAGAGAGGCCGTGCGTACCCCGCGGGAGGGCGAGCTCCAGAAGGACTCGCGAGCCGGTAGGGATTCTACCCGGAGCCCGCCCAGAGACCTAGCTAGCATTACAGTTGCAGTTTTTTTCTTGAGATGGGCTTTGCGCGCGTTGGCCTGATGGGCTCTGCGCCAGGACGACCATGCGAGGATGTGGGCGTGCGGGATGCGCCGCTGGGCAAGCTTCATGGCGATGCGGCGGATTTCCTGGATCGACCAGCGGATCAAAAACGAGGCTTCGGTCGAGTCCGCGGTCGCGCTTTTTTGAGCGACGGCCCGGTGTAGGCCTGATGACGGATGACGGCCATCATGGCGAAGGCAAGCATGACGAGTGAGACATGGCGATGCCAGCCATGCCAGGAGTGGGTTTCGTTGTGATCAAGGCCGAGCTCGTTCTTAGCGGTTTCGAAACTGTCCTCGATGGCCCAGCGATGGCCTTCCACCGACACCAGCTTCTGTATGGACGTACCCTTGGGGCACCATGTGGAGAAAAAGGCCAAGCTGCCGTCGGCGATATTGCGGCGGACCAGAAGACCCCGCGTCCATTCCCCGGCAAGCTCGTCGTTGTATTCACTGACTTCGAGATCGGCCAATTCGAGATAGGCCCAGTCGTGCCAGCGCGGACCTTTGGTCCCTCCGCCGGACGACAGGCGGCGCCAGGCCTTCTTGGGAAGGTTTTGCGCGATCGTGGCGGCAGTGCCGGCGACAGGCTGCTGCTTGCCCCAGGACCTGAACACATGATTGGAAGCAACACCCAGAACATAACCTTTGCCCGCCTTGCGCAGCAGAGTTTCGATCTCTCCGGTGCCATACACGCTGTCCGCCGCCACGAACGAGAACGGCACCTTTGCGACGATCGCGCGAGTGATCATTTGACGCGCGATCTTGGGCTTCGTCGCAAAGCCCACATCGCTCGGTACATGCGCTGCCTTCAGGCGAGCGGGATCGTCCGTCCATTCCTTTGGCAGGTAGAGCGCCCGGTCGATGAAGGCATGGCCATGCCGCGACACATAGCAGCCGAACACTCCGATCTGGCAATTGGTGATCTTGCCCGCCGAGCCAGTGTACTGGCGTGCGGCCCCGCACGAGGCCTTGCCCTGTTTCAAAAAGCCGGTCTCATCGATGACCAGGACCGGTTCCGGCGCGCACAGGGATGTCGACACAGCGCACAATGAGTTTTGGAATGTCTCCACACGGTCATCAAAGAAGACGATTTTCCGCGTCTGGCGCAGCGGACAGCGCATTCCTTGTGCTTTCGTCAGTTCGCATATTTTCGGATGCCAAACTCATGCACGTAACCTAACTTCCCCATATCCGAAGTTCTGGAGGACCACTGCTTCGAGGAGGGCCGACCAAATTGATCCTGTGCTTCAAAAAAGACCGCTTTGGGATGGCCGAGATGCGCGGGGTGCAAACTCGTCAAGAAGCGCCGCCTGTTTGACGATGCGTCATCAGAACGGGCTAACGATCCGGCAATGCTCTACGATACGCCAGAGGTCGTCCGGCGCAGTGGCTCGATCCGGTGGAAGCCACCGTCAACCCCGCCGGTGCTGGCACGGATGTTGCTACTAAGGCTCAGCAATACTGAATGACTCCGCAGTGCACAACGCGAGACAAGCAATGCTCCTTCCTGAACCCATGTGCTCCTTTCCTACTAAGAGGAAGATCTTGCTGCTGATGCTATGGAGTCTCGTCGCACTTGGCGTGGCGTCACCGATATTCACCGCGGAGCTCGCGGGCAGCCCATTAGCATCGCCACCGGTCCCGGCCAGATCAGAGATCAGCGCAGCGCAAAATATCGGGCAACCTCAGGCAATCGTTTTGGAGAGTGACATGGTGCTGGGCTTAGAATCGCCAGCTCCTCCGATCAAGGTGGAGAACTGGCTTCGCGGCCAACCCCTCGCGAGCTTCCAGCGAGGGAGAGTGTACATCGTCGAATTTTGGGCAACTTGGTGCGGACCGTGTGCGGCGGCGCTGTTACATCTGGTGCAGCTACAAGAAAAGTACAAAGATAGCGGAGTTGAGGTCCTAGGACTCGCAACTCATGAACGCGCTGGGACAGCGGACGAGGCCCGAAGCAAGTTGGACGCATGGCTAACCAAAAGGGTACCGAATCTCAACTACCGGATTGGTTTCGACTATACAGGCGAAATGAACAAGCTCTGGATGGATCGCAGCTTTTCTGGCGGGATTCCCACCGCATTCGTCGTCGATCGTGATGGCCACATCGTCTTTATCGGTTCTTTGACGCTACTCGACGACATTCTGCCGAAAGTTCTGGACGGCGCGTGGCGCACCAGCGATGAAGCTAAAGCCGCCGATACAAAGCGGATCGCCGAAGGCGAACGCCTCGCCAGAGTTGCGACCGCGCTGAGGGCGGGAGATTGGGCGAAAGCGCTTTCGGCTGTCGAAGAGGCCGTCGCTGTGATGCCGGACGTCCTTGTCTTCCGCGTGCTCCATGCGGATCTGTTGCTTCATAAACTGCGTGACGTGCAATCCGGCTTGCCGGTCATGCGGCAATTTGTTCGGAACGCGATCGACAACAACTCTGAGCTATGGATGGAAGGGGCGCTGCGCCAACTCTTCAATCCGGCGAATGATAACTCGCACTTCCCGCGGGCCGAACGCCTTAAGATGGGCAAGGAGTTGTCCGAACAGATTCTGGTGCTGAATCCTCCGCAACGGGAGGACGGCTTCAAGTACCTGACCTATCCGGCGGTCGCTCAGTATTATTACGAGAGCGGCAACAAGGATCGCGCTATCGAGTTGGTCGAGGCGGCGCTGAAGTCGGTAGATAGTTCTGAGCAGAGCCCGGTTGAACGGAAACAGCAAGAAATCTCGTCGTTGGTCCAGGCCCTGGCCAACTACAAGGGTGAGAAGGCTTGCTACGGCGCTATTTGCGAAACTCCGCAAGACAGTTTTCACAAAGCGTCAAATTGACCTGCCACTGCGGATTTCCTTGAGATGGAGATAGAGTCTGCCCCGCGGAAGGACGGACAAATGAAGCGACGAAGGAAGAGATGGGGTATCCGGTCGCGATCGCCTGACCTATTTGCCGCACGGCACGTTTTGACTGCCGATCATGGGCCAACCCATACGAAGGAGAATAGTCATGATCTAGTTTCGCTGAATTACGCTGCGGTATGTGCGGTGGACGAGACCGGAGAACCCACCCGGGAGGGAGCGATGTTCGCGGACGCGCATCGATTGTGCAGGCCTCGACCATGGGCTGGTCAAGTTGAACGGGTGGGCTTAGAGGCAGGAACCGACGTCAGATTGACTGACCGCAAATCTAATCAACTTGGGGTTGGTTAAGGCGGCACTTTCGGCGTGGTGAAGACACGGAACGACGCCAATCGCAATCCTCCGGCGCACAGTGCAGATCCTCAAGCGGCACCGCGACCTGCATTTTCTGGAAGTGGTTGAGGAAATCGCGCCGATCTCCATCATCATCACCACGTTGGCGGCGCAGTCGTATGAGTATTGCGTCAAGAGCTTCGTGTTCGATTCCGAACTCGATGTTCTGATCGCAACGGTTCGGCTGATGCCGCACGTCATCGATAAGCCGATCGCCAACGGCCGGCGTATCTATGTCGTGGCCAACGAAACTACGGTCGGCGAGAACTTTGCCGAGCGCTGGAATACCGAGCCGGCTCGCGTCGCCGCGTTCTACGAGTGGCATGCGAAGGCGCTGGCAGACTTCGAGGCCCTGCCGGATTTGCAGGGCATCGACGTTATCGGCAAGAGCTTGGAAAGCAGCCTGGGGAGTTCGGTCGTGCGCAAAGTTATGGATGCCCGCACCGAAGACATTTCGCAGACGCGCACGGCCAAGAAGCTCTATGTCGCGCCGACGATCGGACTCACGCTGTCTAGCTCGGCCAATGCTACGCCGGTTCGCTCCAACACGTTCTTCGGGGACTAGGTGTTTTCGCGTAACCGCCCCGATCTGACACCAGCGCAGCAGTTCATGTTTCTGCGCGCCAATCCGATTTGCGCGGGAACCGGTCGGCTGCACGCGACAGGTTTGATCTGGAATTATCGTGACCGGCCGACACCCCTCAGTCGCGAGTACTCCATGCGCATCACATTCCAGCGCGGCGAAACGCCAAGCGTCTTTGTCACGGACCCCGAGCTTTCGGCTTTGGCAGGCGAGCGGCCCGTGCCGCATGTCTATCATGACCCCCTGCGCCTGTGCCTCACATTGCCAGGAACGCGCGAGTGGACTGGCACGGTGCGGATCGATCAGACATTCGTACCTTGGGCAACAACGTGGCTCTACTATTTCGAGGACTGGCTGATCTCTGACGACTGGAAGGGCGGCGGCAAGCACCCCGATCCGACCGATAACGAGCGTTACGGTCGGCGGGTGCGACGCGCTACGCGGTGACTGACAGAAGGATACGCTTGAAATCTTGGTTGCGGGGGCTAGCAATACCGTCCGCCGCAATAGAAACAACCGAACGCCCACATCAAGCTAAGCTCATGAGTCACTTTGACGAACTACCTCGTCGTGACCGAAATCACGAGATCGAGGATGAGGCGATCACGGCCTTCCAGACGCGGCTTATCCGCCAGGAATTCGAGCACGGCTTCGAGGGTATGACCTCAAATCCGGTCTCCCTGGATGAGCTATTGAAGGCCCGCGAGGACTTGATCGCCGAGGTATCTGGAAAGATGCCGAAGGAGCATCGGGAATTTCTGATCGGATTCAAGCTCGGGAAGCCAGATTGGGCTCTGCTGGGTGTCGATGGAGCGGCAGAGCTTCCCGCAGTCCGATGGAAGCAGATCAATCTTGATAAGCTGCGTGCCGCAGATCGCGAAAAGCTTGTGGCTCAGTTGATCGCAGTTCTTAAGTGACTGCATTGTGGTGCATTCGGGTCGTAAGCGGATGGGCATGCAGTAGGGCTGTAGAGTAGGCTCGGTCGCTACAGGATAAAGCAGGAGCCCTCATCGTATAATAGCGTAGAGAACTCTGGTTTGACGATATCGCAACAGAAGTCTAACGCCTTGATTTCATTAGGTCGCTGGAAGACCATAGCATGAACGAGGGGCAGATTTATCTAGGCCATTCCATAGCAAGCCTCAGCGACTTCGGT